>JAHIKO010000056.1 GCA_018897535.1 Candidatus Dependentiae bacterium | reverse complement strand
GAGGAAGGTGGGGATGACGTCAAGTCCTCATGGCCTTTATACCCAGGGCTACACACGTGTTACAATGGCTAGTACAAAGGGAAGCAAACCCGCGAGGGGGAGCTGATCTCAGAAAACTAGTCTAAGTTCGGATTGAAGTCTGCAATTCGACTTCATGAAGTTGAAATCGCTAGTAATCGCATATCAGAACGATGCGGTGAATACGTTCTCGGACCTTGTACACACCGCCCGTCACACCACGAAAGTTGTTTATACCCAAAATCGTTTTAGCTAACTTGTAAGAGGGGCGTACGATTAAGGTATGGGCGATGATTGGGGTGAAGTCGTAACAAGGTAGCTGTAGGAGAACCTGCGGCTGGATCACCTCCTTTCGAGGGAGATTAAAGCCTTTTTAGGCGATGATATATTAGGTGTTACTTAATAATTAAATTGGAAATAGACCTTTTGGGTTCAGGAATTTAAGAAAACTGTGTATTTGAAATAAAAATTATTTGGTCTTTGAAATATTTGTAACCTATTTTTATTATAGGGTAATAAGGCAATTAAATTTTAATTGCTGATACTATAGAGATACTCAATAGTTGTCGAAATACTTAGTTTTTTAAATTATAGATAATTGTTAAGAGCATTTGGTGGATGCCCTGGCATTAGGAGACGACGAAGGAAGTGGAAGACTGCTTAAAGCCTCGGGGAGTTGTCAATCAAGCATTGATCCGGGGATTTCCGAATGGGGAAACCCACTCAAGTAAATCTTGAGTATCCTTATCTGAATACATAGGGTAAGGAAGTTAACGGCGTGAACTGAAACATCTAAGTAGCGCCAGGAAAAGAAAACGAATGTGATTCCCTTAGTAGTGGTGAGCGAAACGGGAACAGCTTAAAACTTGTGTTGTGCAAGCGTGTACGCGTTGCAATACAAGGGAAGTGGGAAATAATTCTGGAAAGTACATTTTTCAGGCCATTACATCTAATTCAATTGAAGATTCTGGAAAGGATCACCATAGAAAGTGATAGTCTTGTAGATAAAGAATTAGACGGTTTGGTGTTATTCTCCCAAGTACCATGGAGCACGTGAAATTCTGTGGGAATCTGCCCCGACCATGGGGTAAAGCTAAATACTACCTAATGACCGATAGTGCACAAGTACCGCGAGGGAAAGGTGAAAAGAACCCCGGAAGGGGAGTGAAATAGAACTTGAAACCAAATGTTTACAAGCGGTGGAAGCGATATATACGTATGCGCGACCACGTGCCTTTTGCATAATGAGCCAACGAGTTGTTCCTATATTGCAAGGTTAAGTTTTGAAAGAACGGAGCCGTAGCGAAAGCGAGTCTGATAAGGGCGATTTAGTAGTATGGGACAGACCCGAAACCTAGTGAGCTATCCATGGACAGGATGAAGTCTCGATAACTCGAGATGGAGGTCCGAACCGGTGTGGGTTGAAAACTGCTCGGATGAGCTGTGGATAGGGGTGAAAGGCCAATCAAACTGGGAGATAGCTGGTTCTTCTCGAAATATATTTAGGTATAGCCTTGTCCGATGACATGCGGAGGTAAAGCACAGTTTAGGCTAGGGGGCGCAAGCTTACCAAACCTTTGCTAACTCTGAATACCGTGTGTTTAGAAGACAGGAGTCAGACTGTGGGGGATAGGCTCCATGGTCGAAAGGGAAACAGCCCTGACCATCAGCTAAGGTCCCAAAGTATTCGTTAAGTGGTAAAAGAGGTGGAAATACACAGACAGCCAGGAGGTTGGCTTAGAAGCAGCCATCCTTTAAAGAAAGCGTAACAGCTCACTGGTCAAGTGTTTTTGCGCTGAAGCATGAACGGGGCTTAAACGAATCACCGAAGCTATGGATTGCGTCGTAAGATGCAGTGGTAGAGAAGCGTTCTTTGGTATATGCAAGTTTGACCGTAAGGACAGATGTGGACCAAAGAAGTGAGCATGTTGGCATAAGTAACGAAAAAACAGGTGAAATTCCTGTTCGCCGAAAACCTAAGGTTTCCGTGAGAAAGGTTTATCCACTCAGGGTTAGTCGATATTCTAAGCCGAGGCCAATTGGAGTAGGCGATGAAAAGCAGGTTAAATATTCCTGCACCACCTTTAGCGTTTGAGTGATGGGGTGACGCAGTAAGACGAGCTGACTTGGACTTTGGATTGCCAAGCTAAGCGTTTAGAGGTGTTTTATTGGTAAATCCGTAAAACAGTTCCTTGAGGCGTGATGGGCATATCAATCTTAGCGAGAGATATGTTAAGCTTATTCTACACTGACTAGAAAAACCTCTAGCGAGCAAAAAGGTGATCGTACCGTAAACCGACACAGGTAGGTAGGTAGAGAATACTAAGGCGTTGAGATAACTCTCATTAAGGAACTCGGCAAAATAGCCCCGTAACTTCGGGATAAGGGGTGCCAGATATGTTATTTTGTTAAATCATCTGAAGCATTTTCTGGTTTCAACAAAGAGGCCCAAGCGACTGTTTAACAAAAACACAGGGCCATGCTAACTCGTAAGAGGATGTATATGGTCTGACGCCTGCCCAGTGCTGGAAGGTCAACAGGAGATGTTAGCTCTTCGGAGCAAAGCATTGATTCGAAGCCCCAGTAAACGGCGGCCGTAACTCTGACGGTCCTAAGGTAGCGAAGTCCCTTGTCGGGTAAATTCCGACCTGCATGAATGGCGTAACGACTTGGGCGCTGTCTTGATGAGAGACTCAGTGAATTTGTAGTATCGGTGAAAATGCCGGTTACCCGCGATAGGACGGAAAGACCCTGTGCACCTTTACTATAACTTGACATTGATTTTGGGATTAGCTTGTGTAGGATAGGCGGGAGACATTGATGGTACGGCGCTAGCTGTATCGGAGTCAACCTTGAAATACCGCCCTTGATGTTTCTAAAATCTAACTTTCTGCCGTTAGCCGGCGGAAGGACAGTGTCTGGTGGGTAGTTTGACTGGGGTGGTCGCCTCCCAAATTGTAACGGAGGCGTTCAAAGGTTCCCTCAAGGCGAATAGAAATCGTCTTTTAGCGCGCAAAAGCAAAAGGGTGCTTGACTGCGAGACAAACAAGTCGAGCAGGTGCGAAAGCAGGATTTAGTGATCCAGTGGTTCCATATGGAAGGGCCATTGCTAAACGGATAAAAGGTACGCCGGGGATAACAGGCTGATCTCCTCTAAGAGTCCACATCGACGAGGAGGTTTGGCACCTCGATGTCGGCTCATCACATCCTGGGGCTGGAGAAGGTCCCAAGGGTTTGGCTGTTCGCCAATTAAAGTGGTACGCGAGCTGGGTTCAGAACGTCGTAAGACAGTTCGGTCCTTATCCATCGTGGGCGTAGGATATTTGAGAAGATCTGTCCCTAGTACGAGAGGACCGGGATGGACGAACCTCTGGTGTTCCAATTGTTTACCAAAAGCAACGTTGGGTAGCTAGGTTCGGAAGGGATAACCGCTGAAAGCATCTAAGTGGGAAGCCTACTTCAAGATTAGATATCCCGTATCAAGATTCGGTTTTTTGGGTTCGCCTGGAAAATTTGATGATTGGTACTTTGAAGATCCCTTGAAGACTACAAGGTTGATAGGCTGGGTGTGGAAGTGCAGTAATGCATGGAGCTAACCAGTACTAATAGATCGATAGTTTTATCTATGCTACATAAAAAACTATGTATAAACCATAATGAGATTAGTTACAAATATTTTGAATTTATCTTGCTCGTTTGTTTTATCTTTGATAAGATAAGCGAGCAAGGCCAAAACTTGAAAATTGAAATAAAATTTCCTGGTGGCGATAGCAATAGGGTAACACCCGTTCCCATTTCGAATACGGAAGTAAAGTCTATTGCGCCGACAATACTTGACTGGAGACGGTCCGGAAAAATAGGTACTGCCAGGATTTAAAATTAAGCCCAGAGTAATTTCTGGGCTTTTTTATTGATTTATTATTTTAATTTTTATTCATAAGTTATTTAGTTTCTTTTTTATGATAATTTAAAAATTTTACATATTTGTTTATTTTATAGCCAGATAAATAGAATTATTTATTTGGATTGATTTTATTTGCCAAAAAAGAATATATTTATTTTGGGTATATAAATTACAAGATTATTTTTTTGATGTTTTACAGCAGTTTTTTAGGGGATTTAGTTTTGGGGAAGGGACATCATGAAATATCGAGTTTTTGAAAAGTATAAAATAAGAGATTTTTGTATATTTAATATATTGAAAGAAGGTTTTTTTGTAACCTTCTTTTTTTTTGCTCAATTATATTCTCTTAGCAATTCTCAAATTTATAAATTGGTTAATTCTATGTTTGATAAAGATTTACTAGGTTTATCTGAAATAGTTTCTGAAAAACGTAAAGATTATGGAAAATGGTTTGAGCTTGAATCCGCTTTGTATTTTAATGATAGAAATAATGATTTTGTACGTGGATTAAATTTGGCAATAGAAATTGGATATCTTCAAAATCCTAGAGTTCCTGTAAATATATTATTAGGCGATTCTAATATTTTTTTAACAGCTACTGAATTTGATGTTATAACAAATCGTTTTTGTGTTGAGGCTAAGTCCGGAAAATTTAATTCTAAAAAAAATAAAAAACAGTTAATTAAAGAAAAAAATATGATTGATTTTATTAAATTTCTAAAACAATCTATAAATTTAGGTACAGTTGCTTTAGAAATAGAAAGTAATAAATATGGATCTTTTTATTTAAAAATAAATGGTGATTTAACTTTGCATAAAGATATTAGATTAAAGTGCAATTGGATAAATAGTAAAACTGCAGATATATTTTTGTTGGACTGGCTGGATATTATTGATTTATTGTCTGATTTGAGCGTTTGCTTAGCAATAAAAACTGAACTTAATAACGATATTAAAGAATGGTTATTTGAAAACAAAATTACATATGTTGATAATTTAAGATATGAAAATTGATTTTTTTCTATATTAGCGGATAATTGATCTTATTATTTCATTTTATATATGTGGATTAATTTATTTTCGAAAAAGAAAAAATATGTATTTATTTAAATTTCTTCCAAATGCCGGAATATGTTCTAGACGAAAGGCTGCAGAATTAATTAAGGCCAAAAAAATAAAAATTAATGGTAAGATTGTAGATGATCTTTACTATGTTGTTAATAAAAATGACACAGTTCAATTCGGTGATAATGTCATAAATATTCCAGAATATAAATATATCTTATTGAATAAACCCAAAGATTACATTTGCACTGTTTTTGATCCATCAGGAAGAAAAACTATATTGGATTTGGTAAAAGACTTAAATGTGGGTAAAATTTATCCTATTGGTCGTTTGGATAGAATGACTACCGGATTAATTATTCTAACAAATGATGGGGATTTAACTCAAAAATTGTCTCATCCTAAGTATGAAATTTCTAAAGGTTATGAAGTTGTTTTAGATAGGCAATTAAAAAAGGATGATTTTGAGCTTATAAAAAAAGGTTTAAATTTGGATGATGGATTTATTTTTGTTGATAATTTATTTTATATACCGGGACAAAAAGGTTTTAATATTGGTATCGAAATTCATAGTGGACGAAATAGGATTGTCCGAAGAATATTTGAACATTTAGGATACAGCGTAAAAAAGTTGGATAGAGTTTATTATGCCGGTTTGCAAAAAACAGGCTTAAGGCTTGGAAAATGGAGATTTTTAACAAAAAAAGAGGTTGATTATTTAAAGGGTTTGGGGGATGAATCAAATTTTAATAAAAAAAAGTAAATATTATTATTTGTAGATAAATATTTTATGTAGAAATAATTGTAGTGATTGTGAGTTTTAAATGCTTAATTTTAATTTTACAAATTCTATAAATTACTTTTTTGATAAAAAAACCATTTTACACACATCGCCACATCCGGATGATGTAACTCTTGGGTATTTGCCTTATATTAATTGGTTGTTAAAAAATACTCGAAATAAGCATAATTTTTTGATTATGACTAGCGGTTCAAATGCTGTAAGAAATTCATATCTAGAAAATATTTTAGAAAAAATAAAATATAATTTATTAAATAATGAAAATAATAATTTTTTAGAAAAAAAAGTTATTAACAATTTAGTTGATAATATTGATAATTCTAAAAGTATATTATTAACTAAAATTGAAGAATTATTGGAAAATTTAAAACAAAATAATGTAAATGCTGAATTAGAATTTTTAAAGGGAATTATTCGAGAAGCAGAAGAAGAATCCGTTTGGAATAATTTTAAAATAAGTAACAAAAATGTTATTGCTTTTAGAGCAAATTTCTATAGATCTAAAACAGAAGAATTATCTCAAGATATTAATAATTTTTATAAATTCTTATTAAATATAAATCCGGATATAATAACCGTGGCAATTGATCCTAAAAATAGCGCGCCATTAACACACTATAAAACTTTTAAAGTTATTCAAAATGCCGTTAAATTATTTTCTGAAAATTTAAAAAAAGATTTAATTATAATTGGATATAGAAATGTATGGTGTCAATTTTTACCCCAAGAGGCAAACATTTTTTTTCCAGTGACAAATCAAGATTTTGATTTATTAAAAAAGACTTTTATAAATTGTTATAAAACTCAGGTTGATGCAATGTACCCTAGTTCAAAATATTCAGGTAATTTTGCAGATATTGCTGTTGAGATTATGAAAAATAATTTAATTAATTTTAATAATAAATTTAGTAATAAAATTAACTACGAAAATATTCACGGTTTATGTTTTTTAAAGCAAATGAATATTAAAGAGTTTATAAATTTATCTCTCGACTATTAAGATTTTAGTTTTTCTGTTATTTTTTCAAATGTTTTTTTTACCATATCTATTGGAAATTTAAGTATAGACTTATCTTTTATTTGAGTTGCTGATATTTCTTCTTCTATTTTTTTAATTAAATTTTTAAATTTCATTTTATATGTAATTATATTTGGCGTATTTTTATTTAAATATCTAAAGATTTTAGCTGATTTATTTTTCATTAATTCATCATTTATTAATATTCTATATTGTATTTGGTCAAATTCAGCTTCATCTTCTTTATCAGAAAATGTTTTTTGGGAATTATAAATATTTAAGTGACTACTTACATTACAATTAAGGTCAAATGGAATTCCCCATGGTTTTGATTTGTAAACAAAGTTATTTACAATTTCTTTTGGTATAAATATTTGTAATAATATTCCCGTCATATCGTCTTCATAGCCAGATAATAAATAATATATATCATGAAGCTTTTCTAGGTATTTTGTATATAAGTTTTGTATTTCAAAATTTTCAAATATATTTTTTATTAACATCATATGATTTGTATAATTTGCATTTGATGATGTCAAAAAATATTCAAAAGATGATTCTCCACTTGGGTCATATACCGTATTTCCAAAAAGAGATGGATTAACTGATAATATAAGAGTTCTTATATCATCATAATCATCATTGATATTATATTTAAACTTATTTAGAAATTCCATTACATTTTTATATTTTTTGGATTCTTTATTTGGTATTCTTAATAAAATGAAAGAATTTATAGATTCTTTATATATTTTTTTGTATATTTTTTTACAAAGATCTTGGTAAAGTAAAAAGACTCTATCTTGTGCATGATAAAAAACAAAGCTGTTATCTTTAAATTTTAATTCTTTATTCAATGCATCATTTAAAATAGATTCTATTGTACTTATTCCTATGGAATTAATTGTTTCATTTAAGGAGCTTGCTACATAATCTAAATTTAAAAAATTAAACATAGGTTCTTTTAAATTTATTATGTGCGCTGTCGTTGGTGTTAATTGATTGCCATAAAAGCTATTTTTATTTTCTATATTGTATTTTGCCAAGGTATCATTAATAATTTTAGTAAGAATTGATTCTTGAGCATTGCTTAATATTATTGTTGAAGCAAAAATAAAAATCGATATAATAATTTTTTTACAAAATTTATGATATAAAAGTGATGCCATATTAATAACCCCCATTTAATTAAAAACTACTAATTGAGCATACTTTTATATATATTTTTTATCAAAAGGGTATATCAATAGAAGCTATTTTGCTTCTAAAATTTGAAATTTATCAGATATTAAAGTTTAAATCTTTTCTATATGTAAGAAAAATATATTATTATTAAAAAACTTGTTTCAGCCTGTTGGGTATATATATTTTATTGGTTTGTTGCTTGTTTAGCATTTTTCTTAAATCATCTATTTTATTTATTTGTTCCCAACTTAAATTTTTTGTACTTTCGCCAAAATGTCCAAATTTTGCGGTTTGCTTATAAATAGGTGTTTTTAAATTTAAATATTCAATTATATCCGCAGGTCTTAATGGAAAAATTTCTTTTACAGCAGATTCTATAAAATTATCGTCAATATTGTTTATTAAATTTGTTCCAAATGTATTAATATAAATAGAAACAGGTTCAGCGATACCTATTGAATAAGCTATTTGAACTTCGCATTTTGCAGCAATTTTTGCAGCAATGATATTTTTTGCAATATGTCTTGCCATATATGCAGCACTTCGGTCTACTTTGGATGGATCTTTACCCGAAAAACATCCCCCACCATGTCGTCCAGCTCCGCCGTATGTATCTACAATTATTTTGCGACCCGTAAGGCCGGTATCTCCTTCAGGTCCGCCTATAACAAATGATCCGGTTGGATTAATAAAAAATTTTGTATCTTTTGTCAGATATTTTTCACATATCGGGTAAATTAATTTTTCTTTTATTTCTTTTTTAATAAAATCTTGAGAAATTTCCGGGTTGTGTTGAGTTGAAACAATTACATGTGTTACTTCAGTAGGGTTTCCATTTAAATATTTTACAGTTACCTGAGCTTTTCCATCCGGTCTTAGCCAAGGTAATATTTTTGATTCTCGCAAATAGGTTAATTTTTGGGTCAGCTTATGAGCCAAATCTATTGGTAAAGGCATAAAAGATTCTGTTTCATTACAAGCATATCCAAACATTAGTCCTTGATCGCCGGCACCTTGCTCATGATTTTCTTTTTTATTAACACCCATTGAAATATCGGGACTTTGCTTGCTAATTGATGTTATTATTTGGCAGGCATCAATATCAAAGCCATACTCTTTATTTGTATATCCAATTGATTTTAAAGTCTCTATAGCTATTTTTTTTATATCAACATTGCCATTAGAAGTTATTTCTCCGGCTATGACTAATAAATTTTTTGCAATTAAACATTCACATGCAACCCTTGAATTTTTATCTTGAGATATATATGCATCCAATATAGCGTCTGAAATTTGATCACATATTTTATCCGGATGTCCTATTGTTACAGATTCAGATGAAAACAGATAATTTTCATTTAAATTTATTTTGTTCATTAATTTACTCTTTCACTTTTTTGTTGATTATTCTTCAAAAATAATAGAACTTTAAAAATAATTGTAAATAATAAATTTAGTTGAAAGAATTTTATGCAAAAAGAGATAGAGATAAAATTAAAATTGGATAAAACTAATAGCGAAAAATTAAATTTGTGGTTAACCGAAAATGCAAAGTATATTAATTCATTAAATATTACAGATTATTATTTTGATAATCCAAAATGTTCGTTTTATTCAATGTCAAAAACTGGATATAAAGAGGCTTTAAATTTTTTACGCTTAAGATTATCCGATAAAGATAATTTTATTTGTTTTAAAAAACGTGAAATTGATGATTCTGGAAAAACTTTAAGTGTGGATGAAGTTGAAACTAAAGTTGAGGATGGCTTTAAAGTTATAGAAATTTTAAAAAATTCCGGCTTTAGCGAAGTTATTGAAATTGAAAAAAAACGTGAAGTTTTTTTATACAAGAATTTATTTGAATTTGCTATCGACAATTTCGATAAACACGGGGAATTTATTGAAATTGAACTTAAAAATTATGACGGGTCTGCTTTGGATGGAATAGAACAAATTTATAATTTATTAAAGGCTATCAAAATTACAAAATTTGTTCTATTTGATAGAGGTTATTTGACAATTTTTATTAATCCAAATTATGATTTTGGAAAAAATATAAACTTATAAATAAAATTTCTTAGGATCTTAATTTTGGTTTAAGATCCTAACTTGATTTCAAATTATTTAGATTAAATTTATATCTTCTAAAAGATTCTCAAGATCGTCTTCGTGTTCAACTTCATCCGCAAGAATTTGTTGAGCTATATCATAAGTCAAAATATCTTTATCTTTTGTAAAATCTATCAATTCTTGATAAATATTTATAGCACAACGTTCACCATCTATATTTTGTTCAAGTAATTTTTTGACATGAGGATTTGTTGGGGCTGAATATCCGCAATTTGTTTGAACATACCAATCTTTAGGTTCCAATATTGGAGCGCCGCCAAGTTGTATGATTCTGGTTGAAAGCATTTGTGAATGACGTAATTCATCAGCTGCGTGTTGATTTAACTCGGCAATTACTGATTCTTTCATTGGTCCTTTTGCAACTTGAGCTCCAATCCAATATTGATAATAAGCTAGCCATTCATCTGCGAATGCCTTATTCAATTTTTTGACAAGTTCAGTTGCGTTTACTTTTATAATTTCTGTGCCTCTTTTTCCCATATAAATCTCCTATGATTTTGTATATTATTTTTTTTAAAAGAAATTTTAAGTATAAAAGATTAGTTATTATACGTTTACAGTTTAAAATATTTTTACAATAAAGAAAGATGTATAAATGAAATGTATTAATATTGTTTTTTTCAGTTTATTTATTACATCTAATATATATGCTTTAAGCATTTCATATTATTCGCTTGAAAATTCAAAAAAAAGTTTGGAAAATGAGGATCGCTTTATTATTAATGAAGATTTAGACAAAAAGATAAATATATATGGTGTTTTTGATGGGCATGGCGGTAGTTTGGTTGCAGAATATTTAAAAGAAAATTTTGTTAATTTTTTTTTAAAATACTTATTATCAAGTACATTCAAGAATCTAGATATTAAGGATATTCTCGGTGATTTTTTATTCTTAGATATTAATTATGAATTAGAACAAAAAAAAATTGGTTTCTCTATGGGCTCGACAGCTAATATTGTATTTATTGTTGATAAAAAAATTTATTTCACTAATGTAGGTGATTCCAGATCTGTGTTGTTTAATGATAAAGATGAAATAATTTTTGCTACAACAGATCAAAAACCTTCTTTGAATTCAATTAGAACTAAAATGATGCTTTGCCATGGTGCCAATCTTCGGCATACAATTGGGTTTTTTGATAAAAAAGATAATAAAGTGAATAAATTTGAAAGATATATTACTGTTAAAGATCGGTGTATTAAAAAAACTGATTATTATGGATTGGATAAAAAATTATATTCTGAAAAAGATCTTGAATCTAATTTTTCTTTAGAAAATTTTGATAAAAAAGAATTTTATCAAATTGGCATAGAATACTCAAAATATGATTTTACGTATCTCTCTTTAGACAGTGCTTTTGGTGATTTTAATTTTAAAAAATATGGGCTTGATGCCAATTGTGATGTCACACAAATAGATTTAACAGGGACAGAAAAATATTTAGTTTTAGCCACAGATGGTTTTTGGGATAAAGTTGGAAATTACGAGTGCATAGAGTTAATTTATTTTGATTTAAAGCTTAATGCTAATTTTGAAAATTTGGCAAAAAAATTATGTGAAACGGCTAGAGAAAGAGGCTCTAAAGACGATATTACTGTTTTAGTTGTAAAATTTAAATGAAATTAGTTTTGATAATATTGTTTATCAAAAAGGGAGATGTTTTATGAATAAAATAATAACTAATATTTTTATAATTATATTTTTTATATGCAGTAATTTATATTCAAAAATTATTGTTACTCATGGCGCTTTTGGTGATGACATGTCATGGTATAAACCCGGCGGATATTTTTACGAAGCACTTGTACCTGCTGCAAAAAATATGGGCGAAGAGGTTATATCTTTTACATGGAAGCAATTTCTCGGAGGAATTACTCATATAGAAAGATGCGATGCTGCAACAGCTCTTGCAAAATTAGTAATTGATATTGCCAATCAAGGAGATAGCGAAATTATTCTTATAGGTCACAGCTATGGTGGTCATGTAATAAAGGCAGCAAGCCAATTTTTAGCTGTTGCTCAAGGTCTTCAGGATGCCAATAAACCAATAATTATTTTGGATAGAAATATTGATTCAAAAGCTTTAGATAATTGGGATCAAAAATATTACGAAGATGCATGTGCTGAAGTTAAGGCATACAAAGAGTTAAAATTTTTGAATAAAAGTTTAAAAAAAGATTTTTTAATAGATGAAGCTTATATTTTGGGTACACCATGTGGCGCTGATTATTGGGCTAATATGAACGTGATACAGTTTTTATTTAATATATATTCAGAATGGGATATTATTCAAGCTTTGGTTGGAGATAGATTGTTACCAGAACCTAAACATGAACGTGCTGTCAATCTGGAAATTAAAATAAAACACAGTGGTTTGTTTGGATTATTTAATAAACCTAGTCACACACAAATGCATGCTGAAATCATAGCTAAATGGATTTTGTATATACCTTTTTATTTAATGACTGAGAAAAAATCAGGTTTTGATAAGTTTAGTTTTGAAAAAAATGGAGTAATTCAATTTGCCGATGGAAGATTACCAAAATATTCATATTCCAAAGGTAAAATGTTCGAATTTTTAAACTTTGATTGGATTAAAGATAAATTGGGAATAAAATAGGCCATTTTCTTGAACTTTTTAATATGCTAAAATACATACATAATATTTATAAAAAACTATTAGATATATGCAGGGCTTTTATGATAAATGATCAAGAAAATAATATAAATAATGAACAGGATAATGTTAAACAGGACAATAACGTTCAAGTTGATAATTGTAAAATTGAGTTAGATTCAATTAAAAATCAGCTGTTAAGAGTTAATGCAGATTTTGATAATTTTAAAAAAAGAGTAAGTAAAGAAAGATCTGAATGGGAGGATCTTGCTCGATTTGCTGTTATAGAAGATATTTTGCCAATTTTTGATGATTTTGAGCGGGCTGTTGAATTAAGTAAGTCTAGCGTTGATGAGAAAAATAAATCATGGATAGACGGTTTTGAAATTATTTATAAAAATTTCAAAAAAATGTTGGACGCATTAAATGTTAAAGAAGTTGATTGTTCCGGTGACTTTAATCCGGAATTTCACGAAGCATTGATGCAAGTAGAATCAGAATCTCACAAAACCGGAGAAATTGTTTTAGTATTAAATAAAGGTTATGCCCTAAATGGCAAAGTCATTAGGCATGCAAGGGTAAGTGTGGCCAAGTAATTGGGAGATTATTGTGCTTTTTGCCCATAAAAAGATAAGACAATTTAGAAATTTAAAATCTAAAAGAAAGTTATTCTTTAAAAAAAGTATATCTTTATTGCCAAACATTTTTACAATAGCAAATGCATTTTTTGGTTTTTGTTCTATTATATTTGCTTCAAAATCTGATTTTATGCCGGCAGCATATTTTATTCTGCTTGGGGCATTAATGGATTCAATCGATGGACGATTGGCAAGATTTATTGGCGTATCAAGCGAAATTGGTTTACAACTTGATTCGCTGGCAGATTCAATTTCTTTTTGTTTGGCCCCGGCGTTATTGATTTATTTTTGGCAGCTAAAAAGTTTAGGTTTTTTAGGTTTAATTATTAGTGCCATATTTTTTATAACCGGAATTTTAAGGCTTGCAAGATTTAACGTTATATCACACGAACAAAGTTTATTTTTTTTAGGTCTTCCTACAACAATAGCCGGATGTTTTTTAGTCGCGTTTTATTTAAATATGAATGATAAAATTGATATTTATATGTTGCCAATAGTTTTAATTTTATCTTTGATACTATCATTCTTAATGGTTAGTAAAATAAAATTTCCGGCATTTAAGCAAAATTTTTTAAAACCTTATAAAAAATGGTATAAATTTTTATTGCTTACAATTTTTGCAGTGTCTTTTGTAATGCAGTTTCATGGAACTTTAATTTTATTATTCTTTTTTTACTTTATTAGTGCCATATATTTTAATTTTAAGTTAAATTTGACCACTAAAATTTAGCTAAATTAAGTTTCTTTGTTATAATTTTAAAATAAACAATAAATTTAAGGGGATTTTATGTACAAAGAAGACAGCTCTGTTTTTTGGAAAAATTTTATTATTATTTTTTTAGTAATAATTATTCCTGTTGCCATTGTTTTTTATAAATTTAGTACAAAACAACATAGATTGGAAAAATATATAGAATTCTTGGTTGCCAAAAAAAGTGAAGAAATTGAAAAAGATCGTGAACTAAAATTAAAAAATGGAGCGGATAATTCTACAATTTCAAAAAATTGGCTCGATATTCAAAAAAAAGTAAAAGATACGGTTGTTCAAGTTTTTACAATGGTTGATGAATTTAATTGGATGGAACCATATAAAACGCCTAAACAAAATGCAGGTGTAGGGTCCGGCTTTTTTAGTGATGAATTTGGACATATTGTTACAAATCATCATGTTGTTGCGGGAGCAAGCAGTGTTAAAGTTCAAATACCTTCGTTTGGTAGAAAACAATTTGATGTAGATGTAATTGGTGTTTGTCCGGATAAAGATGTGGCCCTTTTAAAATTAACTGAACAGTCTTTTAGAGAAGTTAAAAAAGAACTTGGAAAAATTAACGTTTTACCGTTGGGTGATTCTGATAAAGTTTTAAGAACTCAGGAAGTTTTAGCTATAGGTTATCCACTCGGACAAGAAAAACTTAAAAGTACGTTAGGTATTGTGAGTGGAAGAGAAAGTGCCGGATTTATTCAAATAACGGCTCCTTTAAATCCCGGAAATTCAGGAGGGCCATCTTTAGATCAATTTGGAAATGTAATTGGAATAAATTTTGCAATTATTGCCGGAGCACAAAATGTTGGATATATAATTCCAATAAATGAAGTTAAAAGTGCTATCAAAGATATGAAGAAAATTAAGCTTGTAAGAAAACCGGTACTTGGTTGTTTATTTACCGTTGCTACACCGGAAATTGTAAGATATTTGAAAAATCCTGAACCGGGGGGATGGTATATAGCTGAAGTTTTTGATAATACAATTTTAAAGAGTGTTGGCGTTAAAGAAAATGATATGCTTTACGAAGTAAACGGATACAAATTGGATCTTTACGGTGAAATATCCGTACCATGGAGTGAAGATAAAATTTCCGTATTGGATTTTTTAAATAGATTTACGGTTGGCGATGATATTTATTTTGTAATTTATAGAAGTGGTGAAAGAAAAGATTTTCATTTTAAACTTGATGATAAATATTTACCTCCGGTAAGAGCCATTTATCATGAGTTCGAGGCTGATCAAATTGATTATGAAGTTATTGGTGGCATGGTTGTTATGCCTTTAACTTTAAATCATATAGCAATATTTGCGAAAAGTGATCCATTTCTTGCGAATTACATAAAACCTGAAAATCAGCATGAACCAGCTTTAATTATTACACATATTTTGCCAAATTCTCAGGCACAAAAAGCAAGAATTTTGCATGCAGGTGCTATTATCAATGAAATAAACGGCAAAGAGGTTAAAACTTTAAAAGAGTTTAGAGATTTGGCATCAAAGTGTAAAAAGGGTGGCTATTTAACTGTAAAGACTGCAGATAAAATGTTTGCAGCGCTTTCTATACAAAAGATTTTGCACGATGAAGATGCTCTTGCATCGAGATATTTTTATAAAAAATCTGATTTGATTAAAAAGATTGTGGAGAATTAAATTTTGAGATGAAAATAAAAAAAAGATTAGATTTATTAGTTCAAGAAAAATACCCACAATTTACCAGAAATCAAATACAAAGTTGGATTTTGCAGGGCAAGGTTTTGGTTGATGGTAAAGTTGAAACAAAAGCCGGAACGCAAATTGTTCAAGAAGCTGATGTTTTATTAACTGTTGATGAACCAAAATTTGTAAGCCGTGCCGGGTTTAAGCTTGAGCATGCTTTGGATCATTTTAATGTCGATGTAAAAGATTTAGTAATTTTGGATGCCGGAATTTCTACCGGTGGTTTTACAGATTGCATGTTACAACGAGGAGCCAAAAGAATTTATGGAATCGACGTTGGCTTTGGTCAAGTTCATGAAAAAGTTTTACGTGATTCACGTTTGGTTTTGATGGAAAAAACCAATTTGAGAAATCTTGAACAGTTGCCTGAGCTTGTAGATCTTGTAACGCTTGATCTTTCGTTTATATCTATTTTAAAAGTTTTACCGGCCGTAGTTAAACTGTTAAAACCAAGTGGTAAAATTATTACTCTAATTAAACCACAGTTTGAAGCAGGTAAAGAGAATGTTGGAAAACATGGTCTTGTAAAAAGTGACAAAGTACATCAAGAAGTAATTGAAAAGATTAAATTAGGTATGCAAGAATTTGGATTTAAAGCTGTTGGTGTTATTGAATCACCAATTCTTGGTGCATCCAGTGGAAATAAAGAGTTTTTGGCTTTGTTTGAACGATAAAAAATTTTGTTTTTTATCTTGGCTTAAAAAATAAGGGCTACAAAATTTTGCAGCCCTTATTTTTTAGAAAAATTTATTATTGTTTTTTAGTTATCTTCACCTTTTATTTTATCATTAGCAGCGGTTAATCCCATAAAATTTGATAAATCTTTTTTACAACGTTCTTTAGCAGTTTTGAATATTGGAGAAATTATTTCCATGGTAACTGCCGTTGCTACTGCGCTACCTAAATATTTTGCCCAATTTTCAACTTTGTAATCTTTAAACTCTTTTTCAACAGCACCAAATACATTTTCACGTATTGTGTCGCCAACTATTTTTGCATCCGACATATCAAAGCCGCGATCTGCTATTTCAGATTTTGCTTTATCAAAAAACTTCTTTACATCTGTATCTGTTACTGGAAACAGATAAAAATATTTATTTAAAAAGTCTAAATTGTCTGCACTTAAATTAGCAAGTTCTCTTGTATTTAAAACTTTGATTAATAATAGTGTTTTTTCTTGAATTTCTTCGCCAATATTATTAATCATATAATTTTTAATAGCATCCAATTGTGCTTCGTCTTTTAAAACCCAAAACATAGGTGTTTGTGCTTTGCACTCATCTATAATTACTTTGCCTTGGTAATATGTTTCCGGTAAAAATACAGTTTCCAATGCTTTTCCCAAAACAGTATCTCTGTCACCTACATATTTTTTTTGAATTCTTAAATTTGAAGCATATTTGTTTATAGATTCATTTATTACTGTCATAAATTCTAGTTGCTCGGCAGCTTTAATATGAGCATTTTTGTTTGTAATAGGGTCATTGTATCCAAGTTTTAATTTTCTATAAGTATTTATATCCATATCTAAAATTAAAATCTCCGGATCTTTTTCAGTAGCATTGAAAAACAAACAGCCATTGGAATAGTTCAAAGCTTTATTTTTAATCTCTTCAAGATTTGTTTCTGTCGCACTTACATTTAAAGATATTGCACTTAATAGCATTAAATATAATAATTTATTTTTATTCACAAAAAGTCTCCCAAGTAAAAGTTTATAAGATAACAAACGAAGTTTAAGTCTATTTTATAAATTATTTTTTTCAATAGATTTTATACTAAAAAAAATAAATAAAAATATGAGAAGATAGGGTAAAAGTAAAATTATTGGATTCAAATTGAATTTTGCCAAAAAATTGGTTAACAAATCAGTTAATAATATTATGGGATATGGTGCAAACATAATTGTCCATTTATATCTTAAAAAGTTCTCAAAAAGTATAAATAAACAAAATGTTAAAACCGGGTAAATAATTATTTGTAGATAAAAAAATATTCTTTTTAATAATTCAGAGATCATATTAAACCAGATATTTTGTGGTAAAAAGTCTTTTTCTAAAAAAATATTTTTTAAAAATAATGAAAGTGGTGGAATTTTATCTTCCATTTTTAGTTGTGAAAAAAAACTCGGCATATGTAAAATTTTATTTTTAGGATTTTTGTAATTATTACTATTTATTTTTACAATATTGGGTTTTTTAAGTTCAATTATTTCTCTGCTTGGTTTAATTTGAAATTTTTGAGAATTTATTATTTTGTATATTTTAAAATTTTCGTCTATATCAAGTAAAATTATATTTGTTCCGGTATTATTTATTAAATTTAAAGATTGAAAATAGCAATAAGATTTATGCAATTTATTGTTATGTGATTTTATTTCCAGCCATTTATTTGTTACATTTTCACGATTTATTTTTTTTAGTTGCTTAAACTTAAATTGTTCAGATTTATTTTGTAATTTTAAAGTTATGTTTTCACGTCCAATGAAAGAAATTAAAGATATAATTATTCCGGATATTAAAAATAGATTAAATAATTTTTTGTTATTTATATTTAGGATTTTAAATGTTTCCAGTTCATTTTGATCGTGAAATTCTTTTATAACCATTATTGCCGAAAGCCAGCTGCTAATTTTAATAGATTCAAAAAATGATGGCCCTAAATTTAATAGAATGAATTGCAAAATAGTCTCAATACTTACGTTTTTTGTTCGAGCCATTTTTTCAAAAAACTCTATAAAATTAAAGAGTAGTGTAAAACTTAAATTTATTAAGAATAAATATTTAAAATAGTTTTTAAAAAAGTATTTTTCAAATATCATGTTGATTGTTAATATCCATTGATTGTTTCATGCTTTCAGGTGTTATAATGCCACAAGAAACAATAGATTTTATTGCTTCTTCAAATGATAAATTTGTTGGATATATTTCATTTTCAGGCAAAATAAAAAAGTATCCACTTGCCGGATTTGGAGAATTTGGCATAAAAACTTTAAAATATTTTATTTCGGAATTTATTTTTTTGGATTCCGGTATTAATTTTGCAAAATTATTATCAGCAGAATCCAGCTGAAATGCTAAATGATAGAAGCCTTCTCTTGGATATTGAATTAAAACCACTTTTTTATCGGATTTTGTTAAATCCGGAATATCAAAAAATACGGCAAGACTTTTAGCTGCAGAATAAATTGTTTTTATAAAAGGTATTTTTCCTATTAGTTCTTCAGATGCATGTATGATAGGTGTAACTATTAATAATTTTAATAGCACACCTATAAGCAATATTAATCCTGTTATTAAAATAAATTCAATTCCCGGAATTAGTTGATACTGAATGGGTATTAATTTTTTTATGGGTGTTAGCCATCGATTTAGTAAACTATATGAAAAATGTATGAAAAATATAGTGGCTGTGATTGGTAAAATTGTTATAAAACCGCTTATAAAAAGTGATTTTATAGTGTTAAGTACTTTTTTTAATAAATCCAAAAAGTTCATATATCCCCTTTAATTTAATATATTATCAAGTTCTTGAGCAATATTTTGAGCAATATTTTTTGTTATAATTTCATCTTCACCTTCAGTCATGATACGTAAAATATTTTCTGTTCCGGAATAACGTATCAAAATACGTCCGGTTTTTAAAATATTTTTATATTTTTCTATTATTTGGGGTATAGGGTCAATATTTAAATCTTTTTTTTCTTTTACCGGCATATTTATTAAAGTTTGAGGAGCATAATTAAATTGCTTTGGATTTAAAATATTATTGTCAATTATGGTCTCTATTGTTCTTAAGGCTGTAAAAATACCATCTCCAACATTTAAATAATCTGTCATTATTATATGTCCCGATGATTCTCCGCCTAAAAATAATTTTTTTGCTCTTAATTCTTTTGCTATATATTTATCGCCAACATCGGTTCTTATAAGATTTATATCTCTTTTTTGTAAATGCAAATACAATCCTAAATTTGTCATGCTTGTGCCAACGATAGTTTTTAAATTTTTTGCTTTTTTATGGTTTGTAAGTATTGCTATTATTTGGTCTCCATCTATTTTTTCTCCATTTTTATCAACAGCAATAACTCTATCGCCGTCGCCATCAAATGCAAAACCAAAATCATATTTATTTTCTACTACATTTTTTGTTAATTGTTCAATATGTAAAGATCCGCAATTTTCATTTATATTTTTACCATTGGGAACTGTGTTTATTGCAATTATTTGAGCACCCAAGCTTTGAAAAATAATTGGGGCTATTTTGTAAGTTGCTCCGTTTGCACAGTCTAAAACTATCTTTTTATTTATTAATAATTTTTTTGAAAAATTATTTTCCAATATTTCTATATATTTTTCTATTGAGTTATCGAAAAGTTTTATAGATCCTGATTTATTAAGATTTTCAATCTTAATATTATTAAAATTATTTTTAAAATTTGTTTCAATTATTTTTTCATCAATCAAACTAAGTTTGCCTTTTTTGGCGTCGACCAGTTTTATTCCATTATCTTGATATTTGTTGTGTGATGCAGAAATTATTATTCCAAAATCAAACGATTTATCTGTGTTTATTATTTTGCATATGGCAGGTGTTGGCATTATTTGGGCATCCAAAATTTCCAAATCAAAATTTAATAGACCTGTTTCCAAATCTTTTTTTATTCCGGCGCATGATTCTCTAGTATCATGCCCAATCAAAATTTTGGGGTTACTTTTTTTATATTTTTTTATACTCCATTGAGCAATTGAATATCCCAGTGTTATTAAACTTTGAGTATCAAATGGGAAACTGCTTGCATTACCTCTTATTCCATCTGTTCCGAATTTAATAGTTTTATTCACTTAAAAATCCTTTATTTTGCATTAAATTAATGTTTTAGGATATTATAATATATCAGATAATTAAGTCGCAGGATATTTTTTGTTTTAATAAAAAGAGGGGGGATTTTTATGGAAATTACAATTTTTTTAAGATGTTTTTTAATTGGAGTTTTGGCATCGGCATCTCTTGGTCCTATATTTATTTTGACTTTTAATCGTGGTGCCGTTTATGGCTTTTGGTACGGTTTTGCAACAGGTCTTGGAGCTTGTATTGCAGACGGATTTTATTTTTTATTAGGATTAATTGGCGTTCTTGCAATTCTTAAAGAGTCTACAAATTTTATGTTTTTGTTGGATACATTGGGTGGCTTTTTGTTGATTTATTTAGGTATATATTCGTTACGAAAAGCTTTAAAAAATGAAAATCATATTTCTTATGAACAAAAGCTTGGTGCATGGATTACTATAATAAAATCATTTTTGTTAACGGCATTAAATCCAATGGCTTTGTTTTTTTTCATGTTAATTAGCGCTCAAATATTACCTAAAAGTGCTTTTTCGTTACCATTAAATCAAATTTTTATAGCAAGTGCGCTTGTCTCTTTAGGATCTTTAAGTGTGCTGACAACAGTTTCATTTTTTGCATCATTAATAGGAGGGTCTTTGAGTAAAAGAAAATTGAGTATAATATCTTTTATTTCAGGGCTAATTTTTATTTGCGTAGGATTGTATCTTTTGGATCATTTGATAGTAAATTTAATAAAAATTTATGCCAGTTAATTAAACTGTTTTTATTTTATTTTTTAAAATTGTTCACTTTTCGGTCTTTTTTTGTTTATTATCTACTAGATATAATTTAAAAGAAGGGGGAAGGGATATGAATTCTAATAATAAATTTTTTGGCATTTTCCACAAAAATAGTGAATCTTGGCATAAAAAACTTTTAAGAAAATCCAAAAATTATTTTCCATATTTTAGTGTTTCTTTATTATCACTTTTAGTTGTTTTATTTTTTTGGACTACATATAACGATAAGCCAAAGTTTATTACATCAGTTATAACAATGGATATAAAAAATATTGTTGATTCTTTAAATAAAATAGATAAAGAATGCAATATTTTAAGCATTGAAAATGAATGCAATTATGTAGACTTTTTAAATGTTGAAAAATTTTCCGGATCTGAAGTTGGGTGTTTAAATTTGGCTTTTCCAAAAAATTGGGCGGGACCATATTTGAGTTTAAATCCAACGCTACAGGGAAAACTTTATGAAATTATAAAACGCAAAGATGGAAATTATGTTTTACCGGGACGCGGCGTTAAGCTACCAAATGATTTAATCGTAGGAAAAGATTTTGATTATTATAGCGCAGATTTGACTTCTATTGATAAAATGCTTGCTGATGGAGGTCAATTAAATTATAAAGGCACTCCATTGGGTGCAAAACTTACTTTTGAAGTAGGGGACTGGGGAAGAGAGGAGTTAAGAAGTAAGACAACTTACGATATTAACCAAATGCTTTTGGAATTCAATAAAGCAATTCCATTTACATATAATCAAACTACGACTCAAGCAAAGATCTAAAAACAATTTAAATTTTTTATAAAGTATGAAAGGGCAAAAAACTTTTGTCCTTTCATACTTTAGTTACAAAGCTTGATAAAATATTCTTTTATACATTTTTAATTTTTTAATTTTAAATGTATTTTGA
Source organism: Candidatus Dependentiae bacterium (assembly GCA_018897535.1). NCBI lineage: Bacteria > Candidatus Babelota bacterium. The sequence goes on along the minus strand of JAHIKO010000056.1, from coordinate 2,644 downwards.
TTATACTTTCTAAAATTCAGTAAGCTTGTTTTTTAAATCAAACTTTCCTTCCATTTTTTTTAAATAATTTTTGTCATCTAAGCCTTTTTGTAAACTTTTACCAAAAAAATCTTGACCAATTTTAAATAAATCTTGAGGATCATAGACACTTATAGGATTATAACGGTTTATTGGTACTGAAATATTTCCTGAATTAGCCAAAAAACGTCCCATAGTTTTACTTTGATAAAGTTCGATGGGTTGAGATTTTTCAATTGATTCATTTATTGTTGTATTTATTTGATTTGAATTTAGGGTTGGATAATTAACAATTTGTTCAATAAATGTTTCTAAATTGTCGTTAATATATTTATTTTCATGTTTTAGGTATTCTTCATGCATTGTATCAAAAATTTTATGTAGATCTTTTGGAACAAATTTTTTTAAATTTAAATCTATATTCGCATTCAAATCTGGATTATAATTATCCAAAAACCATTTTATGGTTTTATAAATTTTGTCTTTTTGTGAAATGTTATTCGTAAAATATTCGGTCAACCAATAAAAAATTGTGGTGGGTATTGCTGTAATTATTAGTACAACTACTGTGACAAAGATTGCTTTATCCCTGCTATACGTACTTTCATATTCACGATACCATTTGTTTTTTATAAATAAATATAGTAATCCAAGATACGGTAATGCTGCTGCAGTTGTTGGAAATTTATCATATTTAGAAAAAACCGCTTTAGGGTAATCACGAAAAATTGTTTTTAGAAATTCTTTATTGTGATCTATATAATAAGCTTGTTGAGCTTGTGTAAATTCGAGTTTTTGATAAGAGTTTAAGTTGGTTGTAATTACAAAGATTGATAAAAGACTAAAAAATTTAATTTTTTTGTTAAACATAAAAAACTTTCACTAATTTGATTTAATAGTTTATTTGAAATGAGTATTTTGACAATATGTAAAAAATAGCCAAACAAATATGCTAGTTATTTTAAAAATTAAGCAATTGATTAATCAATATAGTTTTTTATAAAATTTTTTAATTGATTTTCCAAAGATTTAATGCTTCCAGGAGATATATTATAATTTTTTTCTGATTGAGTAATAGGTGCATTCTTAATTATTTGTGTTAATAAGTTGCAAATATCATTTGATAAATTTTTTTCAAAAATATTTATCAAATTTTCATGGGCTTTTATTTTAAATGGAACTTTTAAATTTCCAACTCCTGGTGTTATATTGTAATCAATTTCTCTAGATAAATTATTTAAACAAACTTTGAAGTTTTTTTTGTCTTTATAAAAATCATAAATTCTTTCTAAAGTAAAGGTTGCAAGTGGAATTATGATTATTTGTGTAACATAATTCATAATATTATTCATATTTATTTTTTCCTTGTTACAAAGCTTGATAAAATTTTTTTCTCACCGATTTTAAAAGCTATTGTTAGATTATAATTTCCATCATTTCCGGCTTCTACAGATTTAATTAAACCAACACCAAATTTAGGATGTGATACAAGTTGATTTTTTGACCAGATTGAATTTTGCAAAATTTGTGTTTTTTGTGCTGAGAAAAAATTTTGTTTATTTTTATTTGTTTTAGCTTTTAATATTTTACTAGGTTTATTTTGAGCCTTAATATGTGATGATTCTTTAAACTCCATGTTTTTTGCAAGATCGTTTGCAAAGTCTTGAAATGTAAGTACGGTACTGCTTTTTACTTGAAGCCAGTTTTTAAATTCTGAATTTATTTGTAACTGTGACATTTCGCAAATATCGATATTCGTAATTAAATTATCCGGTATTTCTGTTAAAAATCTGGATATTAACTGATCGCTTATTTGTCCATAACTATTTCTATAAATAGCTCGAGTCAGTATCAATCTTTCTTTCGCTCGAGTAATGCCTACATAAAATAATCTACGTTCTTCTTCTATTTCTTTATTTTCATTTAATGATCGAGAGCTTGGTAATACGCCTTCTTCCAATCCGGTTATAAATACAATATCAAATTCAAGCCCTTTGGCCGCATGAAGCGTCATGCATTGAACCTGATTTTGATCGTTATCCTGTGCTTCATTTTTTTCTTGCATCAAGCTGACTTGATATAAAAATTCATGCAAATTATTTTTGACACTGTCTTTTTCAAAATTATAAATGGATTGAACAAGCTCTTTAACGTTATCTTTTTTTGATTCGGCTTCTTGAGGATCGTATTCTTTTTCTAAAAAATCAAAATAGTTTACTGTATCAATAAGTTCTTCAATAATATCACTTGGGCGTTCAAAGCTTTCAAGTTTTTTATATAATTCCAAAAATTTTAAAATAGCTTCTTTTTTTGTAGCTGTAATTTTGTATTCAATTTTATTTATTATATTTTCAAGAATTTTTTTAAAATCAAATAATGGATTAAATATATATTCCGTGTTTAATATTTCTTCAAACTTATCTCCCAAGCCTCTATTTGGGCAATTTATTATTCTTTCAAGACTTATCTTATCATAAGGGTTTATTAATAATCTTAAGTATGCAAGTAAATCTTTTATTTCTTTTCGTTCGTAAAATCTTATTCCGCCAACTATTTTATATGGAATGGAATTTGCAATTAAAGCTTCTTCTATATTTCTGGATTGATAATGAGTTCTGTATAAAAT
>JAHIKO010000055.1 GCA_018897535.1 Candidatus Dependentiae bacterium | reverse complement strand
TTTGTGTGCAAAAAATAATAAATTAATAAATATAAAAAAGAACATAGAATTTTTGATATTTTTCATAATAACCCCATAATTTTTTATGCTTCTTGTTTGTACCAATCAACAAAAGCTTTTAATGCCTTTATTCTATGCATAAAAGGCTCACCTTCTTTTGTATTTCTTAACTCTTCATAGATTTTATTACTTCCGGTTGGAACAAAGATACTTGCATATGGCAAACTTGGATCCCCATTAAATTTTTCAAATTTTCTTATTGTACCCTCAGATTTGCCTTCAAATAAAATTATATTATCCGGATTTTTTATATAGGCGATTTGCAATAAAAAATATGCTTTGTCGCCGTTATCTACCAATTTTAATATTCCATCAAATCCAAGACCTTCATAGACATATTTTGTCATAGTTCCTGGAAATTTGTTATATTTTTCAAAATAAATCGCGCCATCATCGACAATTAAAGGCTTTTTTATCATGCTCCAAGCTTTTAGTGCCTTATCTATGCAAATTTCTTTTTGATCCATAGACTGAATTTCGGTTATATCAACTTTTAGTTGTTTTAACTCTATCTCCGGAACATATTTTTCTATATATGTTTTTACTTCTTTAAATTTTCCCGAATTTCCTGTGACAAAAAATATCTCTTGTTTCATAATTAATCCCCAATATCTATTATCTTGATTTTATAACAATATTTTTGTTTATAATCATAATAATTTAAGATTTATTTGGGAAGGGGTAGGGATGAAGCGATTTTATTTTATTTTTATACTATTTATTTTAAATTGTTCTGGAACTAAAACTGAAAAATTACTTAAAAATTTAAACTGCAAATATTTGGATTTGGGCGTAGATATTGATAATTCCGGTGAATCTCTTGATCTTTTGTTTGATTATAAAATTTATAAGCAATTAATCAAAGATAATATTTTAGATGAACTTATTAAAAAATCCGGTTTTGAGCCTAATGAAGAAAATAGGCTAATTTTTTTTGCTGCAATTTCAAAAGATTTGCAAAAACAGATTACAAAATCGTTTGAATCTACATCTTGTTCTTTTGAATCGAACGATCATCTTTTAACAAAAGAAATGCTTACAGCCCAATCGGAAATGACTCGATCTTTAACTTCAGCTATGCAATCTATGGCATTAACTATGGCCAAACCGGCATCAAGCGGTAAATTTTGGCTGATTGTTGGCGGAATTTTTTTTATCTTAGGCGCAGAGTTTGGATGGTTTAAAAAATTTAAAAATGTTACGGATTTTTATACAAAAGCTAAAGAAAAGACTTTAAAAATTGGTGAAATTTTGGGCAGAAAATTAGTTGAAGTTACACCACTTGAAAATATTGTTTATCTTGATTATTTAGATGATCACAGATATGTTAATCAGCTGGAGAAAATATTTGAAGGTATAATTATTTGGATCAAAGATGACAAAGACAAAACTAGACCTCGTCATGAAGCGCTAAAAAAAGCAAACAGAATAGTTTTTATTGATGAAAAGGGAAATAAAATTGTATGGCCGAAGACTAGTAATAGTAGTTGGTTTACAGGATTTGAAGAAATTGATAAAAATTAAGATTTTTAAATAGTAATTTACTGAAAGCTTTTGTAGCCAAATTCTTTCCATTTGTGCCCATTTGATAAGTTTTTATAAAAAAATAATACTATTACTAGTTATGCTTTTATACTCATTGCATGACTAATTATGGGGTTATATTTTTATAAATCGGGGGTGTTTCATGCTTTTATCAAAAAGAATGGTAAAAACAGCAAAATTTTTAGTAATTTTTCTTATAATTTGGCTTATATCTTCTATAAAATTATTAAAAACCGAATTTAATCGAGATTTTATCTTATCATGTGAATCTTTACCCGTTATTAAAACACCTAAAAATCACAAAAGAATGCATGCGGCAACAATAGCTTCCGTTTCAGATGATCATTTGATTGTTGCATACTTTGGTGGATCGGATGAAGGTAAATCCGATGTTAAAATTTGGTTGTCGCATGGATTTAAAAATTCAGACGATCTTTGGGTGTGGGATGAACCGTTCATAGTTGCTGATTCTAGTGAAATTACAGGACAGAAAAAGAAGCCTTGTTATAATCCGGTTTTATTTAAATTTGATGATAAAACAATGTTTTTATTTTATAAAATAGGTAAATCACCTGTAAAATGGACCGGCTATCTAAAAAGATCATTTGATGGCGGCCATAATTGGACATGGGCTGAAAATTTATCAAAATATGGTGGATCTGTAGGTCCCACAAGATGCAAGCCACTTAGACTTGATGACAATACGCTTTTATGTGGCTCATCAGTAGAAGGTTTGATTAATTGGGATGTTAGAATGGAAACATTTAACTTTTATCCTAAAACATCCGAAATTTCTTTTGTCGAGATATCTGAGCCAATAAATACGCCACATAATATTTTTAATGGTAAGGGTATAGAAAAAGATAAAAGTTCAAAATTTTCTTTGTTAAATATCACCGGAATTATACAACCAACTATGTTTTTTTTGGGAAATGGCAGCATAAAGACTATTTGTCGAGGTAAGGGAACAAAATACCTTTTATCTTCGGTTTCTTCAGATTTCGGAAGAACTTGGGCTCCTATTGAGCAAGAGGTTGATCTTCCAAATGCCGGTGGAGATTGCGGTTCCGGATTGGATTCTTTAAAGTTGGATAATGGTTATATTTTAGTTGTTCGAAATGACCTTCCAAACGGTGTTAAAAATGGTACATGTGGCGATCGCAGCAAATTGGTTTTAGATTTAAGCAAAAATAACGGTAAAAGTTGGAAAACTGTTTTAGTTTTGGAAGCTACGCCACCCAGCCAAGGTAAACAAAATTGTTATCCGTCAATGATTAAGGCTGATGATGGACTAATTCATATTGTTTATACAGCTGATAAAACCGGAAATGGAAACAGAATTAAACATGTGGTTTTAGATCCGCAAGCATTTTATAATTAATAATACTTATAAAATATTAAAAAAGACCTGGTAACTTGTATTTCTTAGTTATCAGGTCTTTTTTTTATATCAAATTATGTTAGAAGGGCGTAGAATGGTGTGCCCGACAGGACTTGAACCTGTGGCCTACGGATTAGAAATCCGTTGCTCTATCCAACTGAGCTACGGGCACGGGTATAAAAATGGTCGGGGCGGCCAGACTCGAACCGGCGACCCCTCGCTCCCAAAGCGAGTGCGCTACCAACTGCGCCACGCCCCGACTAAATTTTCATGATTTATATGATACATCAAAAAACGATAGAATCAAAGTTATTTTTGGGGTGAGCGACGGGACTCGAACCCGCGACATTCAGAACCACAATCTGACACTCTACCAACTGAGCTACGCTCACCGCAAAATACAAGAACATTATAAGTTGTTTTGAACAAAAATCAAAGGATAAAATCTTAATTTTTTTAAAATTATTCAACTTTTTCCAATTTTATTGTTTCATCGGATGCATAGTTTTGTTTTAAAAAAGTTATCATTTTATCTCTAGTATCGACCATTTTGGGCGTATATTGTTTTGCAAAGTTAAACAAATTTGTTAAGTTTATTGCCGCTTTTATTTGTTCGTCGCGGTTTATTGCTTCTTGCTGTCTTTCTTCCCAAGTTTTTTCCACTACTTGCTCAGGTTTCTTTTGAACTTTTTCTTTTTCTTCTATTTTTTCACCTATAACTTCTTCAGCTGTAATATGATGTTTTAATGTGCTTTCTTTGCCATAAAAATCTTCAACCCATTGCATTTCTTCCGTAGGTATAATTTTAGGTTTTATTAAAAAATCAGGTTCAATACCTTTGGCTTGAATTGAAATATCGCTAGGTAAAAAATATAATAAAGTTGTAAGTTTTAGTGCACATCCGTTACTGATCGGCATAACTTCTTGAACCGATCCTTTTCCAAATGTTGGCGTGCCTACCAAAAAGACCATTAATTGGCTTTTTTTAGTTTTATTATTTATTAATTTTTTAGAATAATATTGCAGGCATCCTGCTAAAATTTCAGCTGCAGAAGCAGTAAAATTGTCTATAAGTATAAAAATTGGAATCTCACTATTTAAAACAGGATTGGAACTTGTTTTATATTCTGCAGTAACATTTAACGATCGGTCTTTCGTTGCAACTACCAAACTGTTTTGTGGCAAAAAGAGTGCGGCCATATCAATTGCTGCATCCAAAATTCCTCCGGGATTTCTACGCAAGTCCAAGATAAGTCCCTTGGCCTTGCCTTCATTGGATTTTATTAGTAAATCTTTTATCTGATTGGCTGCAAGCTCGTTAAATATTTTGAGCGATAAATAATAAATATTTTGATTTTTAATATTATAACAAAGCGATGTTTGATCTTTGATTAATTCTCTTTTTATTTTAAATTCCAATGGTTTTTTATCACGTACTATTTTTATAGTAACTTCGGTGTCTATTGGACCTTTTAATTTATTTAACACTTCATCGGTTGATAAGTTTCTTAAATTTTCGCCATTTACTTGAATTATCTTATCTCCGGCTTTTATTCCTATTTTGTCTGCAGGACCTTTGGCTATTACATCAACAATGGCAAGCGTATCGTCTTCAAGCGCTTTACTTATTATGCTTACACCTATTCCGGAGAACTTTCCGGAAGTTGATTCCATTGTTTCTTGATAACTTTCTTTGGAAAAAAAGGCAGAATGAGCGTCTATGTAAGGCATTGCTGCTTTGAGTGCTTCTTGAATTACAAGCGAAAAATCAACATTTTTTTTAAATGATTTTTCTTGGATAAGACTTATTGCTTCAGCAAATGTCCCAAGCCATGGATATATATCTTTTTTGGGATCGGAAATTTCGGGTTTGTTTTCTTGTTTTAAATCTATCTTTTTGATCTCTTTTGGATTAACTCTATTCTTTGTTGCAATTAGGCTTCCATTTAATAAAACAAGTGATATTGTTATTAATAATGCAATAAATTTGTTAAAAAATTTGCTCATGGTATCTCCTTTTTATTTAAAATTAAAAATATGAATGAACATTGTAACGAAAATAGTATAGAAAAAATATTACCAAAACAAGCTTTGATAATAACCGGTCTTTCCGGCGCGGGTAAAACGATTTTTATTCGTTCACTTGAAGATTTTGGTTTTTATTGCGTAGATAATTTGCCATTACCTATGCTTTCTACATTTTTGAATTTGGCATATCACGGACAGCATAATTTATCCAAAGTTGCTTTAAGCGTTGATGCAAGAAGCAAAAATTTCTTATCTGATTTTACGACGCTTTTAGAAAATATAAAAAATCAAGAACGAGATCGATGGGATTTAAAGATTATTTTTTTGAATGCAAGTACAAATACCATTACAAGAAGATTTCAAGAAACAAGACGAAATCACCCATTATTTGACATGAATACAAATCTTTTGGATGCAATAAAACAAGAAAAAAATTTATTGGAACCGATAATGGCTATGGCCGATATAGTTTTAGATACCGATGTTTTTAATGTTCATGATCTTCGAGATTGGGTTCGAACTTCGCTATCAAAGACATTTCAACAAGAAATTTTGGTTAATTTAATATCTTTTGGATTTAAATATGGGGTTCCAACCGAAAGTAATTTGGTTTATGACCTTCGTTTTTTACCAAATCCATATTTTGAACAAGATCTAAAGGGTCTTGACGGAAGAAGCGATATTATAAAAAAATATCTTTTTGAAAAAGATGTTGTTAATGAATATTGGAGTAATTTGAGAGATTTTTTGAAATATTCAGTACAAAAATTTTATGAGAGAGGTCGTTTTTTTGTTAATGTAGCAATAGGCTGCACCGGCGGAAAACACAGATCGGTGGCTTTTGTTGAAAAATTAGGTTCTGAAAAATGGGAGAATACTAAGTTTTTGGTTCAACACAGAGATTTGGGAAAGGAGTAAAAACTATTTATGGATAAAAAATATTATGTTAGATTTGGCGTTTTATTTATAATTACGTTATGCATACTTTATGCAATTATTTGGGGTAAAACAGGAATTTTAAAATATTTTCAAATAAAAAAAGATATAACTGCTGAAAAGATTGCTATTTTAGAGTTGGAAAATAAAATTAAAAATTTGGAAGAAAATATTAAAAATTTTAAAAAAAATAGTGTTGAGTTGGAAAAATATGCAAGACAAGATTTACAGATGGGCGAAAAGGATGAAGTTGTATATCTTGTAGATAAATAATAATGTGTTAAAATTTATGTCTGATTAGTATTTTTATTACTTTTATTATTAGGATATTGTATGTCAGTAAAGCATGGCAATCAAGCACAAATCGATACGGATAATGTAAATTTGAATGAAGATTTGGTAAGACTTAATAAAGTCAAAGAGATGCAACAAAATGGAATTAATCCATGGCCTGCCTATAAAAAAGTAGATTCCAAATGTGAAAAAGTTATTTATGATTTTGAACATGAGATTTCTCAAGACAAACAATATTCCGTTGCCGGAAGATTAATGACGATACGAGATCATGGTAAGACATTATTTGCAAATTTAAGAGACAGATCGGGAGATTTGCAAATCTATATTAAAAAAGATGAACTTGAACCAAAAACTTTTGAAATTTTTGAAAAATATATAGATGCCGGTGATATCGTTTGGGTAAAAGGTACGGTTTTTAAAACCAAGCTTGGACAAATTACATTAAAAGTAAGCGATATATCTCTTTTGAGTAAATGCTTGCATGCATTGCCTGAAAAATTTCACGGACTTGTTGATGTTGAACAGCGTTATAGACAAAGATATTTGGATCTTTTAAGTAATCCTGAAAGTAAAAACAAATTTGTAAAAAGATTTAAATTGATTCAAGCCATACGTAATTTTTTGCTTAATAAAGAATTTTTAGAAGTAGAAACTCCAATGCTACACCCAATTCCGGGCGGAGCTGCAGCAAGACCGTTTGTTACTCATCATAATGCTTATGATATGGATTTATATTTGCGCATTGCTCCGGAACTTTATTTGAAAAGACTTGTTGTTGGCGGAATTGAAAGAGTTTTTGAAATTAATAGAAATTTCAGAAATGAAGGTATTTCAACAAGACACAATCCTGAATTTACCATGCTTGAGTTTTACATGGCACATGGTAACTATTTGGATGGAATAGCCTTAACTGAAGAAATGTTTAGTTCTGCTGCCGCTGCAATTACAGGCTCATCGTACTTTAAATTTGGTGAACTTCAAATAGATTTTACCGCTCCATTTAGAAAACTTACAATGCGAGATTCTTTAGTTGAAATTGGTGGGCTTTTGGAAAGTGAAATATCTGAGAGCAACATAGATAAAACATTGAAAAAACATAATCTTGAAGTTACAAATGTTGCCGGTTATGGTGCAAAAATTTCTGCATTATTTGAGGAAATTGTAGAAGAAAAAATTGTTCAACCTACGTTTATTATTGGATATCCAATAGAAATTTCTCCTCTAGCACAAAGAGATGAAAATAATCCTGAATTTGCAGCAAGATTTGAGCTTTTTGTTGCCGGAATGGAACTTGCAAACGGTTTTACCGAGTTAAATGATCCATTTGATCAGGCAGATAGATTTAAATCTCAAGTTGCAGCACGTGATGCCGGAGATCAGGAAGCTCATCACTATGACGCCGATTATATAAAAGCGTTGGAATATGGACTTTGCCCTGCGGTTGGAGTTGGCGTTGGTCTTGATAGATTAACTATGTTATTGACAGATACAACATCCATAAAAGATGTAATTTTGTTTCCAACTTTAAAAAAATCAGAATAACAATTGTGAATAAAGACAAGCTTAAGGCCGGCCTTTTAAAAGCCGGCCTTTTTCAAGGTTTTAATAAAATACAGGGCGAGCGATTTGTTTGGAATATCCCTGAAATCAATAAAAGTGAAGTTGAGCGCATTAGTAACGAAAATAATTTTAGTTTACCGACAGCTTCCGTTTTATATACTCGTGGTCTTATTACTAAAAAAGATATCGGTTCTTTTATTTTTACTTCAAAAGAAGATAATGTTTTTGATTCAAAATTGCTCAAAGATGCGGAATTGGCCGCAAAAAGATTAATTGATGCAATAAATAATAAAGAAAAAATTTTAATTTTTGGTGATTACGATGTAGACGGCATAACGTCAACATCTCTTTTATTACTTGCTCTGTTGCCGTTAAAGGCAAATATTAATTTTTATTTACCAAATCGAATAAAAGACGGTTATGGACTTTCCGAGCGCATTGTAAAAAAAGCTGCCCAAAATAATTATAAATTAATAATTACCGTTGATAACGGCATAACTGCGTTTGACGCTGCAAATTTGGCAAAAGAGCTTTTGGTGGATTTGATTATTACGGATCATCACAGACCAAATGGGCCAATACCTGAAGCCTTTGCAATTATTGATTCAAATCAATCCGATTGTCTTTATCCATATAAAGAATTGGCAGGAGTTGGAACTATTTTTAAAATTGTATCAATTATTTATAGTGAATTACAAAAAGAATTACCCGATAAAATATACGAACTTTTAATGCTTGGAACTGTTGCTGACGTTGCACTTCTTACCGGTGAAAATAGATATTGGGTAAAATATGGATTAAATAAAATTAATAAAAAAAGAAGTTTTGCCGTAAGTGTTTTGGCCCAAAACAGCGGATTAAATAAAAATAAAATCGATTCCAGAGATATTGGATTTATGTTGGCGCCACAACTTAATGCTCTTGGCAGATTGGATGATCCTAGGTCTGCAGTACAATTTTTAATTGGGTCACAGTCGGATAAGATTGAAGAAATTGGGCTTAAATTAAAACAGATAAATGAAGAAAGAAAAAAAATAGATAGAGCTATTTATTTGGATGTGGAAACTGCAATTTTTGATAAAAAAATAAATTTGGAAAAAGAGAATGTGATAATAGCTGCAAGTAAAGATTGGCCTGCCGGAGTAATAGGACTTGTTGCCGGTAAACTAACCCAAAATTATGGTAAGCCGGCTATTTTATTACATCTGGATTCGGACGGATTATTAAAAGGTTCTTGCAGATCAATTCCTGAATTTAATATTTTTAATGCATTACAAAAGTGTAGTGATCTTTTGATTCAATTTGGCGGGCATTCATTTGCTGCCGGACTTAAATTGCATAAAAAAAATCTTCCTGAGTTTAAATCCAGACTAGAAAAAATAATTTTAGAAGAAGTTGACCAAAAAGATCTTGTGCCAAAAATCAAAATAGACGGTTTTTTAGATTTGCCTGATTTAAAATATTCTTTTTTATCGGAGCTTGAATTACTTGAGCCGTTTGGAAATGGTAATGAACAGCCCATTTTTATAATAAAAAATGTTACATTGCAGGGAGATGCACAAATATTAAAAGAAAAACATGTTAAATGTAATGTATTTGCTGATGGAGTTATTAAACCGGTTATATTTTTTAATAGACCGGAACTTTATTATTATTTAAATAAAAACAAAGAAAAATATTTTAATTTGGCTGCATATGTTTCTAAAAATGAGTGGAATGATAAAATTAGTATTGAACTTCAAGGCGTTGATGTAAGCTTACCAGGAGATTTTTTATGATTATTACAATTGATGGACCTGCCGGATCCGGTAAAAGCAGTATTGCCAAAACTTTGGCTGAAAAATTAAATATTTATTATTTAAATACGGGTTTGTTATATAGAGCCGTTGCATATGTTTGGTTACAAACAGATCCAAAACTTGAAAATATTAATAAAATAAATAGCGATAATTTAAAATTTATAAAAAATATCGAATATAAATATCTGGATAAATTACCACAAATTTTTTATCAAAATAAAAATATTACCGATCAACTTTTAAATAATTCTATTTCGCAAGCAGCTTCAATTTTAAGCTCAATAGAAACTGTGAGGGCTGAATTATTGGATTTGCAAAGAATCGTTGCTAAGACTTACAATATTGTTTGCGAGGGACGTGATTGTGGATCAATTATATTCCCGGATGCAGATTATAAATTTTATCTGACTGCAACGCTTGATGTTCGAGCAAAAAGAATTTTTGAAGACAAGGGTCGTAAAGATAACGATGTTTCTCTTGGAAAAGTTAAAGAAGAACTTGAGATTCGAGACAAAAGAGATCAAGCGAGAAAAATAGCGCCGCTTGTTATTCCTAACGGTGCAGTTATTATTGATAACTCTGAATTTTCAAAAGAAGAAACTCTTTTTAAAATTTTGTTTTATATAAAAAATACTTAAACAGTAGCTTTTTTCTATTACATATTGTTAAAATATTTATAATTAATTTAATTTTTTAATTGGGGAGGGTGAATTGTGAATAAGCGATTTCTATTATTTTTTATTTTATTAGAGCAAATGATAGCTCTTTATGGGATGGAAAGGACTCCATCTATTCCTATTTCAAAAGTTAAAAAAGAATGGTCTAAAGATGATTTTATATCGAAATATGGAGAAAAAACGTGGGACGCGTATCTACGTTCTAAAAAATATTTAAGAAGCGATGTTCCTGAAGTTAAAATTGAGCAAGAACCTGCAGTTAATATAAAGCAAGAGCCAATTTTATCTATAGATATACCCAAAAGTAAAACATTAGAGGAATTATCCGGTGTAAAAGATTATATTGAGTTAAAAAAAATATTTTCTGCTCCAAAAGAAGTTTTGGAAAAATTAACAAAAAAAGTTTTAGATTTATCAATTAATAATGAAATATCTCTTTTAAATACCAAAGAATATTGGTTTGATTCTGCACAAGATATTAATTTAAATACTGAAAGTTTAGATAAACAAGAATTATATTATATAAAAAAAAGTGACGTTAAAAATGGTGAGCGATATATAGTCATTGGAGTCATTGGAGATCTTCACGGTAATTTTGAAGCTTTTGACCAAATTATAATGGATCTTATAGAAAATCGAAAAATTTTATCTTCAGATTTAAAAATAACAAATGATTATAAATTTATAGGACTTGGCGATTTTGTTGATAGAGGCAAAAAATCTTTAAATATAGTTTTAATTTTTATGATATTAAGATTGATCAATGGGGAAGGTGTTATTTTTTTAAAAGGTAATCACGAAGATTCAGCATTAACATCAGATGTGTATGATTTTTCAGAAGAATTGATGGATAAGTTGGATTGGGATACCAAGTCTTTTTATAATTTTTTCAAATTATTACCTGTTGCCTATTTTGCAAAAGATGAAAAAGATAAATTTTCTATGTTTAGTCATGGTGGCTGGACAAGAACGATATTAAAACAAGCTGATTTTTTTAAATCTGATAAAATTTTTTTAAAAATAAATTCACAAATGGCTCATTTTCTCCTATGGAATGATATAGATTTTATCTCTGAAAGTTCATATGGAATTAGACCAAGCAATAGAGGTGATGGTGTTTATGAAATGCCATATAAATCATGTTTGTCAGATATGAGGTTGTTGGGAATTTATAGAAAATATAATGGACATATGCATTTGGTACCCAAAGGCAATCCGCAATCAGATGAATATGATAATTTAAGGTATTATCATTCACCCGGATTTACTTATAAACATAGCTTATTGGATGAAGATACTCAAATTTATACAATAATAAGTAGTTCTATAATTTATGATGAATTTGGTATTGAAAATATATCTTATTACCCGTCTTATTTGGAATTGTGTTTTTACAGTTTAGGATGTGATGTTCATGGTTATATTAAAAAAGAGAATAATAATTTTTTTACCAGAACAGCTGTAAAAAAATATCATGAAACTTGGGAATATTTATATTTTTAATTTTGTAAGTTAATTTTTGAAAGGGATGCTTTGCGCATCCCTTTTTTTACTATAAAATTTTTGCCGCTAAATTTGCAACTTGACTACGTTCACTCTTTTCTAAAAAT
>JAHIKO010000054.1 GCA_018897535.1 Candidatus Dependentiae bacterium | reverse complement strand
ATTCGCGTATGACAAAAATATTTACGACAAAGAGATAATCTTTTCAAATCAAGATATATCCAAATATAAAAGCGAAGTTTGTTTTGTTGGCACTTGGGATAAAGAACGAGAATTATGTCTTACAAAACTTATAGAACTTATGCCTGATTTAGATTTGGCAATATGGGGAAATTTGTGGTTTGAAATGTTGCCCAAAAATTCTAAATTAAGATCAAAAATTAGGGGAAATGCTATCTATAAAGATGATCTAATTAAAGCTTTTAAATTATCTAAAATTGTTTTGAATTTTATAAGAAAACAAAATACAACATCACATAATATGAGAACCATGGAAGTTCCGGCGACCAAATCTTTTTTATTAACGCAACATTCTGAAGAACAGGCTGAAATTTTATTTAAAGAAAATGAGTCTATTGTTTGTTTTGATTCAATTGAAAAATTATGTGAAAAAATTAAATATTATTTGAATAATAAACAAGAAAGAGAAAAAATCGTATTAAATTCTTATAACAGAGTTCAAGAATTTGAACTAAAAATTGTGTTAAAAAAGTTTATGGAATATATTCAAAGCATGTAATTTTAAAAAAAAGGGGTTTGTAGTAATGGAAAAACCGAAAATTGCAATTTTAACTATAAAAAACAATTATAGTTTTGGCGGAGTTCTTTCATATTTGCGTGAAGTTTACAAATTTTTGGGCAAATATTTTGACCCAACTGTTTTTTATTTGAGTTTTGATTCAAAAATTTCTGCAAATTTAAAAACTTTAAATTTTAAAAATGATATAAGAGAAACCAATTATTTGGGAATGAGAGTTGTTGAGGTTGGTTCGAAATGGGCATTTTGGGAACCGGGACACTATAAGTATAGTTTAAATTTGTGGCAAAAAGTGCTTCAAGATTATGATTATTTTATTCTTGTCAGTGGTTCAAATATTGCAGCTTACCCATTAGTTAAATTAAATAAAAAATTTTTATCTATTGTTTCTGCCGGTTATCAAGATGATAGAGCTCAGCGCGCAGATCAACTGCCAATGATTAGAAAATTTATTGATTTTTTTTCTAAATTTAAGATGAAAAAAATAGAAAAAGAAATTTTTCAAAAATCTTCATATTCGTTACCTATAAGCAAAGATACAAAAAAACGTATCAATCAGATTATTGGTCACAATAGAGATAATTTAGCTATTTGCGGTTTTCCTATGGGCGTAAAGGTTAATGGAAAATCTTTATCTGAAAATAAAAATATAATAGCTGTTGGAAGATTTTCAGATCCAAGAAAAAATTTTGATATGTTAATGCAAAGTTTTAATAATATTTACGAAAAAGATAATTCTATAAAATTATATATTGTTGGAAGTAAGCCTGAGCAAAAGCAGATTATAAAATTTAGTAATCAAAGTTTTTATAAGAATATAATTTTTACAGGCAATCTTAATAAAAATGAATTGGCACAATTTTATGAAATTGCAGATTTAATACTTATCACTTCATATCAGGAAGGTCTAGGATTAATAGGACTGGAGGCTATGTCTTATGGTATTCCTGTGGTTGCAACAAGTTGCGGCGGACCAAAAGATTTTGTAATTGATGGTAAAAATGGATTTTTAGTAAATATAAATGATTATAAAAATATGGCAGAAAAAGCTTTATATATTTTATCTTCTAACGATATATACAAAGATTTTAGTAAATACGCTTCAAGTTTTGTAAAAGATAATTATTCAAAAAATAAATTTGAATCTATTTTAATAAATGGATTTATTACTGTTTATCCGGAGCTTAAAAATTTGTTTGAATATGAGATTGAAAAAAATGATATAATTTTTAGCGATAGTATAAAAAAAGAAGAAAATATTAATATATAAAGATAAATAAATTACAAAATTCGAGTAGCGTTGCGAATGCAATGCGATATTGTGGTAGCCCAATGCGCCTGCTTTGGGCGATGGTATGATAGGACTGGATCCCCGATCGAAGTCGGGGATGACACGTGAAAAATTATCATAACTTACAAAATTAATTTTAAAATAATGAGTTATTTGTGTGTGGAATCACAGGTTTTTTAAATTTAGACAAAAATAATTTTTTAATTGATGAACAGCTTCTTTATAAGATGCGAGAAAAAATATCACATAGAGGCCCTGATGATTTTGGTATCTGGAAAACAGACGAGTTTGGCTTGGGCCTGGCTCATACAAGATTGAGTATTGTAGATTTAAGTGTCGCCGGACACCAACCTATGCTTGATAAAGAAAAAACTGTAGTAATCTCTTTTAATGGTGAAATTTATAATCATGAAGCATTAAGAAAAGAGCTTGAACTCTCCGGATATGAATATTTTTCAAATTGTGATGCAGAAACAATTATCTATGCTTATAAAAAATGGGGTATTGATTTTTTAAATAAAATTGACGGCATGTTTGTGATTGCTCTTTTTGATATCTTACAAAATAAATTTTATCTAATAAGAGATCGAATTGGTGTAAAACCGGTTTATTATTCAATACAAAATAATATTTTAAGCTTTGCATCAGAAATTAAAGCGCTTTTTGCATTACCATGGATTGAAAAAGAGATTGACCAAAAATCTTTATATAACTATTTAACTTTTATGATTACACCGGCTCCGCAAACTATTTATAAAGATATTTTAAAACTTGAATCCGGAACTTATTTGTTTGTAGATAAAGATAAAAATATAAAAATTAACAGATACTATTCACCTATAAAAACTATAAATTTAGAAGAAAAAATAAAATTAACTGACGAAAAATTTGTTTTAGGTGAAATTGAAAAATTACTTTTGGATTCTGTAAAAAAAAGAATTCCAACCGATGTTGATTGTGGCGTTTTTTTGTCCGGAGGTCTTGATTCCAGTTTAAATGTTGCCTTAATGTCGAAATTTACACAAAATATAAAGACTTTTACAGTTGCTTTTAAAAATTCTGCCGAACAAGACGATCTAATTTGTGCCAGAAAAGTTTCAAAATTATTTAATACCGATCACCATGAAATTTTAATTTCAGAAAAAGAGGCATTTGAATTTTTTGAATCTATGGTTTATCAACTTGATGAGCCGTTAGCAGATCCGGTTTGTATTCCATTTTATTATGTTTCAAAATTAGCTCGTGATAACGGTATAAAAGTTGTACATCTGGGTGAAGGTGCCGATGAGCTTTTTTTTGGATATAAAACTTATTTATCTTATAAAAATTTTTACGACAGATATTGGAAAATAAGTAAAAAATATGTACCAAATTTTACCAAAAAATTTATTTATAAATTAAGTAAAAATTTATTTTATAAAAATAGTAATTTTTTAGAGATTTTGCACAATTGGGCTAATAATAAAAATTTATTTTGGTCCGGAGCTATTTCATTTAATGAGCATCAAAAACAAGCTATTTTTAATAAAAAAGAATTTGATAGTTTTGATATTGTAAATAATTATTTAGCATCCATGCAAGATCAGGATTTGGATTTCGTCCAAGAGTTAACTTTTTTGGAATTAAAAATTCGCTTACCCGAGCTTCTTTTGATGCGGGCTGATAAAATGTCTATGCTAAATGGTCTTGAGGCCAGAGAGCCATTTTTGGATTATAAACTTGTAGAATTTATGTTTAATGTGCCTGCAAGATTAAAAGTAAAAAACAATCAGCCAAAATATTTACTTAAAAAAGTTGCTGAAAAGTATTTACCCAATGAAATTATTTATCGTAAAAAAGTTGGTTTTGCGTCCCCAATTGCGAGTTGGTTTAATAATGGTAAATATTTTAAAAAATACTATAAAGATTTACTGAAAAAAGAATTTGAAAATAAAAGTTTATTTTTGCCTGATATCAAAAATTTGGAAACTGTTTATAAACACCATGAATCGGGTTTTGCCGTTCAAAAGTGGACTATACAAAATTTTTTAACTTTAAAATATTTAAATAATGAAAATTTTAATAGTTAGTCATACATACATTGCATCGATAAATCGTATAAAATGGCAAATACTTGCAAACAAGTATAATAATTTAGATCTAAAAATTTTAATTCCCAAAACGTGGTCTGCAACGTTATTTAATATTAGTGCCGGTAATTTGAAAAAAGATAATTTAAATAATTGTGAATTTATAGCACTTGATACGCGAAACGCCGGTAACGAAGTTTTATATAGTTATAAATTTTTAGATTTATTTAAAATACTTAAAAATTTTAAACCTGATATTGTCTATGTCGAACAAGGTGATAATGCTTTTTCATATTTTCAGTTAATTTTATTATCAAAACTTTTGCGATTAAAAACTAAATTTATTTTTTTTACCTGGGTTAATTGGCAACACAAATGGTCATTGAAATATAAGTTATTTTGGTCGTTTGTAGAAAGATTTAATTTAAAGAATTCTTGTGGCGCAATTGTAGGGAATACTGAGGCTGAAAAGATTTTGCGAGCTAAAAATTTTTTAAAACCAATTGAAGTTTTGCCTCAGTTAGGTGTGAATGAAAGTTATTTTAAGCCAGAGGGGCATCCCGGGCTTATTTCAGGATCCGGTCATTTTAAAATAGGCTTTATCGGTCGCATAGTTAAAGAAAAAGGGGTCTTTGATTTAGTAAAAGCATTTTCTTTAATTGATCATAAAGATAATTGGAAATTAATTTTTATAGGTGACGGTAAAGAAAAAGAAAATTTAATTAAATTTGTTAAATCAAATAATTTACAGAATTCTATTGATTTTTTGCCGGCTATGCCTCATGAAAATATTGGAAAATATTTAAATCAATTTGATATTTTTGTTCTTCCTTCCTATGATATTCCGGGATGGAAGGAACAATTTGGACATGTTTTAATTGAGGCTATGGCCTGTAAAATCGCGGTTATTGGAAGTACCGGTGGAAACATTACGCAAGTTGTAAAAGATTCAGGCTTAATATTCAAGCAAGGAGATGTAAGCGATTTAGCCGAAAAATTAAAAACTTTAATGTTTGATGAAAAATTGAGAAATTATTTTGCTCATAAAGGTTTTGAGAATTTTAAAAATAATTTTTCTTATGATTTTATAACAGAAAAGACATATTTTTTTTGGAAAAAATTTTTGTAAGGAGAGCTGCGTGAAAAATATTGCTGTTATAGGGGCTGGGTATGTTGGATTGGTTACCGGAGTTTGCTTTGCACAAAAAGAGGGCAACTTTGTAACAGTAATAGAAAGGGATTCCGGCAAAATAAAAGATTTACTTTCCGGTCGTGTGCCTTTTTATGAACCCGGTCTTGCAGAACTTTTGAAAACAGCAATTGAAAAAAATAAAATTGTTTTTGTAAATTCAATTAAAGAAATTTTTAAAAATAATAATCCGGAAATTATATTTTCTTGCGTGGGAACTCCGAGTTTGCCCGATGGTGATGCCGATTTATCTTTTGTTATGGATGTTGCTCACGAAGTGGGTGCTAATTTAAATAAATACTGTTTATTTATAAACAAATCTACCGTACCGGTTGGAACAGCGGCTGAAGTTGAAAAAATTATATCTAAAGAGCTTAAATCGCGAGATTTAGATATAGAATTTGATGTAGCAAGTAATCCTGAATTTTTAAAAGAAGGTGATGCTCTAAATGATTTTTTAAATCCGGACAGAGTGGTTGTAGGAGTAAAATCACAAAAAGCTTTATCTATTTTAGAAAGTTTATACAGACCCTTTTTAAATGAACGACAAGATTTTGTAGTTATGAATGTTGAATCGGCAGAACTTACAAAATATGCAAGTAATGCAATGCTTGCAACACGTATAAGTTTTATAAACGAACTGGCTCTTTTTGCAGATAAAGTAGGCGCAGATATTTTTGATGTAAAAATTGGAATGTCTAAAGATAAAAGAATTGGTGCATCTTTTTTAAATGCCGGTATCGGTTATGGCGGAAGTTGTTTTCCAAAAGATGTAAAAGCTCTTGTAAAAATTGGTGAAAAATTTAATCAGCCCATGAATTTGGTTGCTACTGTAGATATGGTTAACGAAAATCAACGTCAAATTTTTATTAATAAAATTTTAGATTTTTATAAAGATGAAATATCAAATAAAACTGTTGGAATCTGGGGTTTGTCTTTTAAACCTGAAACCGATGATATCAGAAGTGCTCCATCAATTGATGTGATAAAAAAATTACTTGAAAAAAAATGTAAAATTTTAGCCTATGATCCTCAAGCTGTAAGCAATATAAAAAACATATTTAAAGAGAATATATTTTTTGCAAATTCGGCAAGCCAAGTTGTTAACAGTTCGGATTTTCTAATAATTCTTACCGAATGGAAAGAGTTTTTAAAATTTAATGCGCTTGATTTTAAGCGATTAAACGATGCCGTTGTGTTTGACGGTAGAAATATGTTTAATCCTGAAATTATGAAAAAAGAGGGTATTAAATATTTTTGTATCGGTAGAAACAGTGTGAACAGTACAAAAAATTTTACAGTAGATGATTCGGATAGCGAAGCTTTATTTTTTTCAAAACAAAAAATTAAAGAGATATCAATTTAATTTTTGTTGGTTAATTTTTGAAAGAATTTTAAATGAAAAAAATTTTGTACATACATCATGGTAAAGGCCTGGGCGGAGCACCATTAAGTCTTTTGTATTTAATAAAAAATTTGGATAAAACAAAATATGAACCTGTAGTTTTATTTTTACATGATTCGCAGGCAGTAAACATGTTTAAAGAACATGGCATTAATGTTGTCGGTGTTGTGGGGCTTAATGATTTTTCACACACAAAAATTTATTGGTATAAATGGTATCACGCCAAATATTTTTTACGATCTCTTTTAGATAGTTTTAAAACATATTTTTTTGTTGCTGATAAGTGGCTAAAACAAGTTAAGCCTGATATTGTGCATCTAAATACCAGCACTCTTTTTATT
>JAHIKO010000053.1 GCA_018897535.1 Candidatus Dependentiae bacterium | reverse complement strand
TTATAAAATTGCGATTCAGAATCAATTAACAATTGCCCATTATTCGAATTGTTTAAAGATGTTTCAAGTAAAATTAAGTTATAATTTATTAATTCTCTTTTTTTTATCTCTTTTGAAATGGCTTTTATTTTTGTATTTGCAAATTCAAATAAACCATCTTCTCTTTCTTTTACACTTAAAATTTGATCTTCAATGCTTATATCTTGAATTTTTTTAATACTTATGGGATTTGTTCCCAGTACCACCAATGTATCAGTTGGTAATCCAGAAAAAATTGGTTGAAAAAATAAATTTAAAAATAACAAAAGAATTATTTTGGTTTTGTAATTTTTATAATACATACAACATTCCACCATTTTTAATTGTTAATTTATTTTCCATAATAATTAACTTTTTATTCAAATCATTTATTATTTGTTTAGATAAAGAAAAGGTTTTTCCGTAGAAATTATATCAACAATATAATCCTGATCACCAATTACATAATGTTTCAAATTTGGATTAATAAATAATAAAATTCCATCCGATTCTTTATCTATTTTTTTTAAATAGTCAGAATCTTGAACTTCAATTATAGGCCACCAACCACATTTCATACCTGAACGATCTGGCCTTCGCCCTTCATTTGAAACTCTGTAGACTTCCACATTAAATCCAAAATCTACTACTATCTCTGGTTGAAAATTTTCATTTTTCGAATTATACAAAATTAATCTTAACCCTTTATTATCGGTAATAATAGACGATATAAAAAAATCCTCATTTAAAATATCATCTAATGAAGTTGCTGTTTTAAAATTAATAAATTTCATAATACTAACATCCTTAATTATATCTTATTTTAATGTAAAACTTACTATCCACCTGTATTTCTAAAGTTGGTTTATCACCAGATCGATCTGAACTAAAATCTCTATCTATTATCTGTTCCCTATCAACTGTTTTACCCAATTTTATAGTCCCATTATAGGATTATTTTTAAAAATTATTTTTGGCGCATCTACAGCAATAATATCTATGACATAATCATCATCATATATAATAAAATGTCTCGCATTTTTATCCACGGAAAAAATTAATCCACATGATTCTTCATTTAATTTTTTCAAATACTTAGAATCTAAAATTTCGACAACTGGCCAATAATCAGTTAGTCCGGCTAATTTTAAATCATTAATTCTATATAACTCTCTCGAAAATCTATAATCAACATAATTCTTTCCAAAATCAAGAATAATTTTATTTTTTTTCATATGCCCTAAAATTATTTTTAGGCGGCCATTTTT
Source organism: Candidatus Dependentiae bacterium (assembly GCA_018897535.1). Taxonomy (NCBI): domain Bacteria; species Candidatus Babelota bacterium. The sequence continues at coordinate 3,520 of JAHIKO010000053.1, read as the reverse complement.
ATGTATTAGATCTAAAAAATAATATTTTTTATTTAAAATATTTTTACCAATTTCAATTAAATTTTTCATAAAATATGCTTTCAATTATACCTTATTTTAATATAATTATTCTCCCCAATTTGTATTTCTAATGTTGGTTTATTACCAGATCTTAAACTACTAAAATTTCTATCAATAACTGGTTCACCATTTCGCGTTCTTCCCACGCGAATAACGCCACGAGACGTTTTTTTATGTTCAATTTTACCTTTATTAAGTTTATTAAAATCTTTTTCTTTTTGGTTATTTTTTCCAGTCTTCTCGTAAACTTTTGACGGTCCTTTTTGTTTATCCTTAATTTCAATTGCACCATCCAAAACTTCATCCAAATCGGGATTATTGTTTTTAATTTTATCTTTATTTTGTGTTTTTTTATCATCAGTCTTTTTTGTATTATCTGAAGTCTTTGTGCCGGTTTTATTATTTTCAGCGACTTTAGGCAGTTGCTTCTTATCTTCCTGCTTTTTTTTCTTATCAAAAAGACCTAAGGATTTTGCTAAGCCAAAAAGGGTTACTCCTGCGGAAACAATTGTTTCAATTATTGGTTCAGCTTTATCTCCAGCAGTCATAAAAATTTGATCCATATTGTGTATTAAAATTGGATTTTCAGCTGAATCACATACAAAATAACAATGTGGTTCTTCAAGAGATAATTCATACACTTCTATATCAACATCAGAATTTTCTTTTATTATTTTATCTATAGATATTTCATTTAAGTTCACATCTAAAAGTTTATCTTCTAAAGATAAATCCACACAATTAGTCCATGATTTTGTTTTTGAATTATAAAATTGCGATTCAGAATCAATTAACAATTGCCCATTATTCGAATTATTTAAAGATGTTTCAAGTAAAATTAAGTTATAATTTATTAATTCTCTTTTTTTTATCTCTTTTGAAATAGCTTTTATTTTTGTATTTACAAATTCAAATAAACCATCTTCTCTTTCTTTTACACTTAAAATTTGATCTTCAATACTTATATCTTGAATTTTTTTAACACTAATTGGAGTTGTACCTAAAACAACTAATGTGTCTTTTGGTAACCCAGAAAAAATTGTTTGATAAAATAGATTTAGAAATAAAAACAAAATTACTTGAACAGATATTATTTTTCGATGTTTCATACTTTTCCTAATCTCGATGAAGTGTGATTTTTCATACCACAAATTACTACACTCTGTTCAAACTTTTTTAATTTTAATTTTTTTACAGTAACAACTCCTTAAAATTTAATATCAAATCAAATTTACAAACTCTTAGTAAGTTACATAGAATTAAATAAAATGCAAGTAATTTTAAAATAAAATTATAATTCTAATAGAATCTATTTTATAAAACCAATTCTATTAATTAGTTCAAAAAAATAGGTATAGAAGAATTAGACATAAAATAAAGACTAGATCCCCGATCAAGTCGGGGATGACAAGAGCCTGCGGCGCGCTTAATTCTTGGGTTAAGCACGCAAATGCTTTTTGGCAATAATTTACAGAATTGGTATAAATATCTTTTTCTAAAAAACATTAAAAGCCCCTTCTATAAAATTATTATAAAAAATTTTATCATAAAATATATTTTTTGCTTGCGACTTGTTAAGATGAATAACACTTATAATGTAAAATATCTACAGGAGATTTAATCTTGGATAATATTATATACATAATACTGTTTTTAGGACTATTATTTTTGTTAAAAATAATAGTATTTCCGGTTTTGGGCCTAATATTTTCAACATTACGCACAGCATTTTTTATTTCAATAATAACTATACTTTTAGCAATACTTGGCGTTACGCTTCTGTTTAGATAATTAACACAGTATAAATATACAAAGTTTTTTAGGTCAATCTAATCTTCTATAATTAAAACACTATCGGAATAGTTTTTATTTTTTCTAAAAAAATAGAATGTATAAATAAAAGTTAAAACTACATAATTTATAAAAAATCTGGAAATTTTAATCAAAAAAATTTGTAAATATAAATAAAAATCAAATCTATTAAACGAAGTTAGTAAATTTTTCATTAAAGCCCACGTTCCCAAAGTTCTATCGATATTAAAATCAACAAAAAACAGATCAAAAATATATTTGTGTGCAAAATTTAATGTCAATCCAAGAATAATTGTAATGATAAAAAACGGAAAATTATATAGCCAAAAATTTGTAGCATTTTCTATAGATAAAAAAATATCTCTTTTTTTAAAATTGGACTCAAGCCAATAGAATAAAGTTACTATCTCTAAAAATCTTATTATCAATTTTATAAACCAATGAATATTGGGAAATGAAGTAACACCAAAAACAGATAGCATAAAAAGTATTATTTGAACGAGTGCAGTTGTTACAAAAACAATCTGAAAATATTTTTTAAAATAAATATTAAAAATATGCCAATTAAATTTTTTATTTTTTAAAAGCACAGATATGAAATATAAGCTGTTTAATAAATACCAAAAAGAAAACAAAACTATATAAAAAAAAGCAGCACAATAAGAAACATTTTTTAACGGTAAAGAAAATGATAAGACAAAATCATTACAATATTTTCCGGCAATAATAAAAATTAAAAAATCCAAAATAACCACACAACTAAAATATTTTAAAAATGTTTTAGTTGAAGATAAATAATTTAAAAAAAATTTATTAAAAAAATAAAAAATATTTTCTTTATTAAAAACAGATAAAGAATTTTTCCAACATTCAAATAGATGCATCAATCAGTTTTCTTTATAAAAAAAATTGTAATATTTATGTCTTAAAATTGTATAATAATTTGCTATAAAAGATATTGTAAGCAAATAGCTAACTATGTACAAAATTAGATATATTAAAGCAAAGACTATAGACGCTATGTAAAAGCTAGACGCCCAAAAACTTTTTACATAACCGGCAATAAAATCTCTTATTATTGCTGTTATAAAAGAAAATAAACCAAAAAACATTGTAACCGGTAAAAAATAGATAAATACTTTAATTGCTTTTGCAAAAGATGAAAAAATCGAGACAAATTTTTGATGTGAATCTAAAAACAAAAATATATTAAAAGAAATAACAACACCAAATATGCAAGAAAAAAATAAATATTTTGAACTTGAAACAATTAACAAAAGATTTTCTTTAAATAAAAGATCGTTTTTAAAACTAAACAATAATAAAAATGCTATAACTAATATAAAGAACATAAAAACACTAAAAAATATAATTATTTTAGATATATATTTTTTTAAATATTCAAAATCTTTACTTTCATGAGAAGCTCTAAGTAATAAATATGGCATAGCGCCAATCACAAAAAATAAAAAAATAGAAATCAAAAGAACAGGCATAAACAAGAATAAAAAGAAGAAAATTCCAGCAGTTTTATCAACAATCAAACTGAATAATGGTAAAAGCGAATAAAATAAAGCTATAAAAAATCCGGTCAAAAGTGGCATCCACCAGAATTTTTTTATAAAAATCACAATTGCTTTGTACAAAT
>JAHIKO010000052.1 GCA_018897535.1 Candidatus Dependentiae bacterium | reverse complement strand
TTTCTATTTTATCTAATGCAGAATATACGTCTTCATCAGTTTGTATTTTAGAAATACTACCTTTTATATCTATATCAGCTTTTCCTATACCGTCTTCAATTTGCTCCAAAGTTTTTAGATCAGGAAAATCTTTTAATGTTTTTACGGTTAAATCTTGAATTTGATTATTTATTTCAGACACTTTTTCTTGAGAAAATTTAGGTGCTTGATTTAAATTCTTTAAATTATTTTTTAAAGATTCAAAATCATTTGAAGAACTCGTAAATATTTCAAGATTGTTTTTTTGTTTTTCAATTTCTTTTACTAAATTATCTTCATAAATTTTTAATGCCGGTTTGATTTTATCATCTTGTGTATTAAGAATATTTAAAGCTGCAACTGATTCTTTTTTATCTTTATTTTTAGCTAATGGTATTAAAACAGAAGCATTTTTTATTATTTCATTATTTAGTTTGTTGCTTAAATCTTTTATTGTTAATTGATTTTCATCAATTCCGGATTTATTTTTTTCTATTTCAGATATATTTTTATCCAGTTGTGATAAAAGCTTTGAATCATAAATATCTTTAATATTTTCAATATTACCATTGCCAAATTTATTTTTTATATCATTTATCAATTTCAAACTTTTATCTGTTAAATTTTTGATAATATTATATTTTTCTTGTAACTTATCTCCCTTTACAGCAACTTTTGGAGTAGAATCTTTTTTATTGTCAGATATTTTGGATGTATCCGAAGACGGTTTTGCGCTATCCGAATCACGATCTTTTTTAGAATAATCTGAACTTAAACCTCTTGAACTACCATAACTCGAAGGACTATAGCCGCTTCCATATCCGGAAGAATCATAACTTCTTGGCCTGCTGCTTTGCCCTGAGTAGCTTGGATAGCCGGAATAGCCGGGTCTGTAGCTTGGCTGGTATCCACTAAAAGAGCCTTTTGAATCTTTTTTACGTTCAGCTTCTTTTTGTAATTGTTTTCGTTTTTCAATTTTTTTATTTAATTCATCTTTTATTTGGGAATTTTGTGTTATAAGCAGAAGTTTTTGTTCTATTTCTTTTAGTTCTTTTTTAAATATGGATTCTATCTTTTTTTGTAAATTATTAAATTTTATTTTGTTCGATTCTATATTGTTATCGCTTTTTTTTGCGAGCTTCTGTAAATATTCAAAATCGCTATTAAAAGATTTTTCAACCAAATCGGGATTGTTTAAATCAGGTTCCAGTTTTTTTAATTCTTTAATTGTGCTTAAGATTAGTTCTCTTAACATTGTAAACATTGATAAATAAAATATTTTTAAATAAAGTTGTTTGCTTTTTATAAAATTTATATAAATATTTATTTGATTTAGTGTTTTATTTATTCTGGTTTGATCCATTTCTTCTTTAAATGCAATGCCTAAATCAAAACTATTTATTTTACGTTCAATAATTCCCAAAATATGTGTTAATTGTTCCATGTAATAATTAAAAGCTTTGACTTTTTGAGCGTCCAATTTTTTTACAATTTTATCATCGGATTCTTTTTCACTCTTTGCCGGTAATTTAAAACTTTCTTCAATCGTTTTAGGCTTTTCCGGAGTTATTTTGGCTTCTGGTTCTGTTTTTTTATCGAGAACTTTTTCAGGCGTTTTTTTATCTTCTTTTGTATCTATATCTTCTTCCTCTTCTTCTCCAAATATTTTATCCAATTCTTCCATCATTTGCTTAAATTCCGGTGAGTCCATAATTTTTTCAATCTCTTCAGGACTTGGCATAGGTGGAGTTGCTGTTGGACTTTGCATTGCAATTAAGTAAGTTAAATTTAAAAATAGCGTAATTAAAAGTAAAAAAAAGTTTTTTTGGTTTTTCATAAACGATCTCCTTTATTTAATATAAGATAAATAGATAATATATTTTTGAAATATTAAATTAAAGTAGTTTATTTTTTGAGATTTAAATGTTGTCTAAAAAAGCCTTTCTTTTGCTGGAACTTTTAATTGCTTTTGCGATTTTTTCTATATTTTCTTTATTTTTTTTAAATTTTTTAAATTTGAATAATAAAATAAAATTTTTTGCAAAATTACGATCGGATTGTATTAGTGATTTAAGTAATAAGTTATATATTGGCGACGGTGATTATCATAAAATTATTTTGGATAAAAATGGAACTTATTTTGATTTTGTAATAGTCAAAAATCAGATTAAATATTTAAATCGTGAATATACTGTAATGCTTGTTGGTAAAAATTATGCTTAAATATTATACGGCATGTAAAGCTTTTTCTTTATTTGAATTAGTTATATATATGGGCTCTTTATCAATCTTTATATTTCTTGGTTTTTCTTTTTTTACAAAAAATTATAAAAACATACTTTTTGATTTGTCTGAAAATAGAAAAAATATAAGAAATTTATCTATTAATAGTTTATTACATCGTGATATTGCTATGGCCGATTATCAAGTAATAAATTGGGACATAAAAAACTTTGTATTTAAAATTATGCATAGTGACACAGATGTTAGTTATTTTGCAAAACAAGACGGGTTATTTAGAATCTCAGGCTCTTATGATTATTTAAATAAAAAATGGCTTAAAAAGAATATTGCTCGGCTTAATTATGATATAAAAAATTTCTTAATTAATATTAATTTAGACAAGACAAAAGCGCATATTTTATCTGTAAGTATTAAGTATAATAATCAAGATATTTTTATAAAATTAAGAAATAGGGTGATTGCTTGTGAATAAAACCGGATTTGCGCTTATTATGACAATATTTTTAGCAATGTTTTTTGCGCTTACTTCGTTGAGCCTATGGCACAATATTTCGCAATATTCCGATATTGTTTTTGAACAAGAAAAATTTTATAAAAAATTTTATTTGGCTGATTGTTTACTAAATCATGCTGTAAAAATTGCGCAAAAAAATTTTGATAATATATATGAACAAATTGATAAAACAGGCGCTTTTTACGCATATGGACTTGATAAGCTTATAGATTTAATAAATAAAAACATAGATAAAAATCATGCATATAATTATTTTGCCAATTGTTATTTTAATAAATTACAAAAGAGTAATAATAAGTCTCTTTTAATAGAAGTTTATTTACATGATATAAATACAAAAAAACAACTTTTTTGCATTAGTTGTGAATTTGAAAAAATTATGCAAAATATTTTTATAAAAAACTTTAAAATATCATGAAATATTTAAGTATAATATACTCAAGCGTATTATTTACTTTATCGTATTTTTTTGTAGATCAACTTGGTTTTTTAATTATTCCTGCTTTTATTATTTTATTTATAACTTTAAAAAATTTAAATAACTATAAAGTTGCGATTTATTCAGGATTATTATGGGCTGCGGTAGGTTATAGTTTACAGCTAATATGGTTACTTGAGTTATTATTAAACAAATCGCAAGCTAGTCTATATAACACTATATTTATATATTTATTTATAATTTTATATTTAACACTTTTAACCGTTATTATTTTTTGTTTTATATATTTTTTATTTTTAAAAACCAAAAATTTATTTTTTAAAATCTTAATTTTTATATCAAGCTTTTATTTATATTTTTACTTTATAATTAATAAGCTTTTATTTTTTATAGATAATAATTGGGGATATCCATTTATAAACCCATTAATATTGTTATGTAGATATAAAAGTTTTTTATTTTTATTAAATTTAATTAATTTTAATTTTTACAATATTAATCAAGACGTTTCAAAAAACTTTTTAGAAAGAAATAAAATAATTTATTTAAAACCGGTAATAAAAACTTTTAATAATGGATATAACGAAAATACAGCTGCTCTGATGATTTATCAACAATTATCGGCACTTGATTTATATAAAATATCAAAAAATTATGACAAGTTAATTATTGTAACACCTGAATCGTATTTTCCGTATGCATTAAATGAGTATGAAAAAACATTACATTTATGGGAAAATGTTTTACCCAAAAATAGTGTTTTATTTTTAACAGCTCAACGAAGTCAAAAGAAATCGAGTATAAAAAACAAATATTATCAAACAATTTATAAAGTAGAGTCGGGTCGCATAATTTATTTTTATGACAAAAAACATAGCTTTTGGTTTGTAGAAAAAGTTCCAAAAAATTTTAATAAAATTGAGTGGACTAAAAAGCTGTTTTTAGCTGATAGATTTAATTTTTCAAAGGGGAAGGATAATTGTAAAATTTTTCAAATTAATAATCAAGTAAATTTTATACCGATGATTTGCTCAGAGTTTTTTTTTAAAAAAGATATAAAGACTGGATCCCGGCTCGGTGGCCGGGATGACACCGGGTCTACCATTTACTCAAAGTTTTTTTTTGATAAAGATATTTATTGTCATTCCGGGCTTGCCGTGCCCGACGAAGCCTTGCGCGAAGTCTGGGACCCGGAATCCAGTCCTTTAAACATACTGCTTTTGGTTGTAAACGATAGCTGGTTTTTGAATTATTTTAAAAAACTACTTTTTTATTATGCCATTCTAATTTCAAATATGAAAAATATTCCAATTTTATATGTTGGGCATGAGAACTTTAGCTTTATAAAACCAAGCAATTTAAATCTTGAATAAAATATCTGAATTTCAACTTCTTGAATGTTTTTTTTTGTGTTATATTTTTACCTGTTTAATTGTACATTGAAAGGGTTTTATGAACGTTTATTTATTAAAAGATGTAGAATCTGTTGGTATGGCTGGATCTATTGTAAAAGTTTCCGACGGATTTGGGCAAAATTTTTTAATTCCAAGAAAATTGGCTGTAAAAGTTACCGATGCAAATACAAAATTTTATGAAAATAAAATTGTAAAAGTAAAAACTGAAGCAAAAATATTAAATAGCAAAATAGCTATGCTTGCAGAACGTATAAGTAATTTGCACTTGGTTATTAAAGAAAAGTCTCATGAAGGAAAACTTTATGGTTCCGTTGGTCCGGATGAAATTGTTGCTCTTTTAAAAGAAAAAGAGATTGTTGTAGATAGAAAACAGATTGAATTTGTAAAATCTATTAAAACAATAGGGGAACATAAAGTTATAATTAGGCTTTCTTCAAAATTAAAACCTGAATTTATAGTAAAGGTTATTGAAGCCTAAATTTTTATTTAGTTAGGATGTTACTGTGTCTGGGTATAATGCAAATTTTAAAAACAAAAATAAGGGTTCTACCCAGACAACTAGTTTTTTAAATAAAAATTTACCTATAAATTTGGATGCCGAAAAAGCTGTTCTGGCTGCTATTTTATTAAATGGAAATAATCTTACGCTTGTTAGCGATATTTTAAAACCTTTAGATTTTTATGATAGATCCCATCAAATAATATATGAAACAATGCTCGAAGTTGGACAGGGGGATCATCAGTTGGATCTTTTAGTGTTACAAGATTCTCTTGAAAAGAAACAGCAGCTTCAGTCTGCAGGCGGACTTGTTTATTTGATTGAATTACAAGAAAACATACCGGCAATCGGTATGATTATTCAACATGCAAAAATCGTTAAAGATAAATCTATTTTGCGAGATTTAATAAATTCTGCCTCAGAAATAATTTCAACTTGTTACGACCAAGATATTAAAGAGATTGATGCGGTTTTAGACAGTTCTGAAAAAAAAATTTTTCAAATTTCCAATAAATTGGTTCCCCCAACGTTTCTAAAAATGGATGAACTTTTAAAACGAACATTTAAAAATTTGGCCCAGATGAAATCTTCTCGAGAGGGTGTGACAGGCGTTCCTTCAGGATTTACAGAGTTTGATCGTATGACGTGTGGGATGCAAAAGGGTGATTTGCTAATTTTAGCAGCCAGACCGTCAATGGGTAAAACGGCTCTTGCTATGGATATGGCTATAAATGCTTGGAAGGCAGGATTTGCGGTAGGCGTTTTTTCGCTTGAAATGTCTTCTGAACAATTGGTATTGAGACTTTTGGCGTCACAATCAAGAATTTCAAATACAAAAATTAGAAATGCATCCGTTACATCGGATGAGTGGATGCAGCTTACAAATAGTGCAGCTCAATTGGCTGAGGCAAAAATTTTTATAGATGACAGCCCCGGACTTAATATTATGGAGCTTAGAGCTAAAGCCAGAAAGCTAAAGGCAAAATCTAAAATAGATTTTATAGTAATAGATTACTTGCAACTTATAAACGGTTCCGGAAATTATGAAAATAGAACTCAAGAGATTTCTACAATATCTCGTTCTTTAAAAGCTTTAGCCAAAGAATTGGATATTCCGGTATTGGCACTTTCACAATTATCTCGTTCGCTTGAAAGTAGAATGGATAAACGCCCATTGCTTTCAGACTTAAGAGAATCGGGTGCTATAGAACAAGATGGTGATGTCATATTTTTTGTTTATAGAGATGTTGTTTATAATTCGGAAACGGAAAATCCCGACCATGCTGAAATAATTATTGGCAAACAAAGAAACGGCCCTATTGGGGCTTTTAATGTTAAATTTCAAGGTGAATTTACACACTTTTCTGATTTGAATAATGATGAGTATTAAAGATTTATAAAATTTTAATAACTCAAAGGGGAAAATTTTATGAAAAATTTTAAAAAGATAGTTTTAGCAGTCATGCTTTTATGTAGCGTTAATACATTATCAGCAGATTCTATAATGTTGATGAATGTTAATGGAAATGAAGAATTCTTCGACACTATTGATGATGCTATTAATAAAATAATAACAAGGAAATATAACAAATTTATTAAATTATATATTTATGGATCGGAATCTTTTGGACCTGAAAAAGTTAAATCTATAGCAAGTGCTTTAGTAGATTCAAATTGTAAGCTTACTAAATTAATTATTGAGACATCTAATATTGGTAGCGTGGGTACACAGTACATAGCTGAAGTATTACCAAAAAGTAATCTTACTGAATTAAAAATTAGTTCTAGCAATATTGGTGATGCCGGAGCAAAAGCTTTATCAGAAGCATTAAAAAACCGAAACTGTAAGCTTACTGTTTTAGATATTGGAGGAAACAAAATCAGCGCTAAAGGAGCCCATGCCATAGCAAAAGCATTAAAAGATCCAAACTGTAAACTTACTTCTTTAATTATTTATAATAACAAAATTAAAGATAAAGGAGCAATAACTTTAACAAATGCATTAAAGAATAAAAATTGCAAACTTACGTCTTTATTTATTTTATCTAACCTTATTAATAATGATAAACTTAAAGAAAATATATATTTTACAATGGAGCTATGTGCTATAAATAATCTAAAAAGAATGATTGAAAATGATGAAATGAATGAAAATAATTATAAAGAAATAATTAACAATGCTTATCATTCGATTAATACACTTACTAATTCAAATAATACACTAATAATTGAATGGTATAATTCACTGCAAAATAAAGAATTGACATATTTAGGTGCTGAATACAAAAAAGAACTAGCTGATCATAATATAGAAAATCGCGATGCTGCTGTTAAATATATTCAAGATAAATTTGATTATTTAGAAAATGAATTAATGAGAGAATCTCTAAATATACAAGAAGAGTATACAGGTCTTGATGAATTTAAGAGGAATGAAAAGTTAATGAAAATTCTTGGAGTCAGTGGATCGTCAAGCCAAAATTAATTTAATTTAATAAAAATAAAACAAAAAAAGAGACCTAATTTTTAGGTCTCTTTTTTATAAAATAATTTGTAATTTTTAAATTATCTTTTATCTTCGTCGCTTTCAAATTCAAATGCAGGACCATCAATTTGTCTACCCAAAATTTCTTGAGCTTCATCTTCTCTAATTGGGCCGTTTAAATCGAATAGCTCGTTTTCGAATAGGTTTTCAATAGGTCGAATTTCTCTTTCTCTACGATTATTTTCTCTAACTATTCTTTCTCTTTGATTAATTAATCTTTCAACTTCATTGCGGATATCTCTATTCTGAAAATTGAATCCGTCACCTGTTCTGAGTTCATTTAATCTTTGCTCAATATCATCTAATGTAGGTAGAATTTCAGGTGCGTTGAATTCGTCTTCTTGATCAGCGTTATTAAAAAGTATTTCAAATTCGTTTTCGTTACGACCAAAAATTCTGTGACGTCTTACCGGGGATTGATTATCGCCAGTTACTTCATTTAAAAAGTGTGGAGTTGTTTCCTCTTCAGAAGAGTATTCAGAAGATGTTTCATAGTCACTACTATCCATTGCTTGGATTAGCGGTGAACTGTTAAGTAATATTGCGAATAATAATAATTTTAATTTATAATTCATATATAATCCTTTTAAATTAATTATTCTCTTGATTTAATAATTTTTCAGCAAGTTTAATGTTATCATTTAATTTTTCATAGGTTTCGATTTTTTTAAATACAGAATGTAGTTCTATATAACGATTGGTATCTTTTTCATCATTATAGTTACGTTTCATCTTACTAATTTCTGCTCTTAATTCGGTTAGAGCTTTTGTTCTTTGCAAATCTAATACCTGCCATGGTGCCATAGCCTGGCTTTTTATGAAAACATTGAAGACTGTTAATAAAAGTAATTTTAATTTAAAATTCATATATAACCTCTTTAATTTTTTTAATTATTAAAAAATAGATAATAAATACTGGGATTTATATTCTACACTATTTATATTGCTTTAAAAGCGATAGAATATTTTTAAAAAACTATATGAATAAAAGGGAGAAAAGGGTGATTTTATTAGGTGTAGACCCCGGTTTTTCGGTAACCGGGTATTCAATATTAAAAAAAGAAGAAAAACGTACAATTATTCTTGATTATGGTTATTTAAAGATGAGTAGCCAAAAAAGCTTATCTGAACGCGTTGGAATATTTTATGGCTTTTTTAAAGATAAAATAGAAAAATTAGCAGTTACGGATATAGCTTTGGAAACCTCATTTTTGGGCAAAAACGCACAAACATTTCTAAAATTGGGCTATTTACGAGGTATTTTGTACCTTTTGGCAAGCCAAAATAACTTAAAAATATATGAATTCGCCCCTCGTGAAGTAAAGAGTAGCGTGACCGGCTTTGGGGGAGCTAGTAAAGACCAAGTAGCGTTGATGATATTAGCTATGTTTCCTAAACTTAATCAATTTGGCAAAATTGAAAAACAGGACGTTACGGATGCTATAGCAATTTCTATATGTGGAGTTTGGAAAAGTAATCAAAATGAGATGCTAAAAAAATTGTAAAAAATATTAAAGAAACAAAGTCTGGCACCAGACTTTGTTTCTTGCTTCTATTCAAAAAATTAACATCATTTCCGATAATAATTATTATGTTAAAAAATAAACAAATATTTACAAATTCAAAATTTATTAAAAATTAATTAAAAAACGGAAAAAATAAAATCTCTCTTTTTTAAAAATTATTTACCAATTTTCGCGTGGATCTTTGCATGTACCACAACAATTACAACAGCAACAACATGTACCACAATAACACCCAATAAGGCCACATGCGAATGAGCCTAAACAACAATTTTCGCAACATTCACCACAGTCATCACAACATTCTCCACAGTTTTCGTAACACGAACCTTCATCACAGCATTTACAACAACTTGAACCTTCTTGTTCTTCATAACCCATCCAATATCCTGCCTGTTGGGTCAAATAATTAAAATTATTTTCTCTTGCCACTTTATCCCTGTTATTACTGCTTTCTTCATCATTACTGTCATCGCTATCTTCATTATCGCTATTTGTTGAAGTTTTATCAGTATTTATAGAGGATAAATATTTTTCATATTTTACCATTATTGCATTAATGTCTTCATTTTTTATTTCAGTACTTTTTTCATTTTTATCCATGAAATTAAAAATTTCACCCAATTTATCTATAGAAATATCCAATTCTTTTAATAATTTAAAAATTTCTTTATTTGTTTCATTATTATTATAATTTTTAATTAATTTATATGCCAACTCTTCAGTAGTAATTGGTTTATCCATAGCTGCTAAATTAATATTTAAAGATACAACAAAAATTAATACTATATTTTTTAGAATTATTTTATAATTCATTTACTTCCCTTTCTACTCACCCATAAAAAATAGAATATTTTATAACACTGTGCGTAGGTTAATAAATATTTTTGTAAAAAATCAATTATATTTTTTTAATAATTCAGAACCAATCAACGGAATATTTTTGAATGAATAAATGAATGCCTTTAAAAAACAATCCCCCGAATTTCCTCGGGGGATAAATCATATCTTTTAAACCAATAAAAACGTCAAATTTTCTCGTTTTTTGAGGTTTTAACCAAAAAACAACCGCCATACAGGTAAAACCCATATGGCGGAAAAAAGGAGAAAGGAGAGTAGTAATGAAGCTAATTAAAATACTTGCTTAATAGAAAGACTCTTACACTTTACTATATCAAGCAAGTAACCATATACTAAACCTGTTCGAATAGAAAATCAAGTGCTTTTTTAATTAATTTGTAAAAATAATTAGATTTAAATAAAAATTACAGTCTGAAATGCAAAAACTGCGTTTTTTGTCAAAAAAGCTAAATTTTTACACAGATCTTTTTTTATATAATTTCTGTTTATATAAAAAGAATAAGTAAGTTTTTTAGGATAATACAAAAATAATTAAAGTCTATTAATTTAAAGAATAAATTTTAAAATCAAACTTACTAAACGCTTCAAGTTTAAATTCAATAAAATCTTTTATTGGTGATGTAATAAACGATTGAAAATTTTGATCGGCAAGTAAATTAATTGCACTATTTAATTTTACAATATCAAAATCTGTAATAAAATCATCCAACAATAAAACGCCAACATCTTGGTTTTGAATTTTAGTAAGTTGAACAACCTTTAATAAAAAAAGTATTAGCTTTTGCTGACCTCTCGATGCAAAGAACCTCGCATTTTTATTTTTAAAAATTATTGAAAAATCATCCAAATGCACACCAAATAAACTTCTTTGCCACCGTTGCTCACTACTTAATAAATTTATTTTGTAATTTTGCCAAAAATTATCAAATTCTTGATACTCACCAATATTTTTTTTCATGTATTTTAATTCTATAGACAACTGAGCCTCTACAGTACTAAAATATTTTTTTAAAAAAATATTAATTTGAGTTTCAATATTTTGTAAAAAAAGCAATCTCTTATTTTGCAAAAAATTAGATTTTTCCCAAAGTTGTTTTGTCCAACTATAAAGCTCGTCTAAAATTTTTCCTGTAATATCTTTATTCGAATTTAAAAATAAAAATCTATTACGTTGTTCTAAATTTTTTTTATAATCTTTAAAATATCCAATTAAATCCGGTTCCAGTAAAAATAACGACTGGTTTAAAAAAGATCTTCTATATTCGGGAGCACCAACAATAAGTTGCAAATCATCTTCGGTCAATGCAATAACTTTATATCTTAAAATTATTTCTTTTACACTTGATATATTATTTTTGTTTAACTTTACACTTCTTTGACCATTCTTTGACAAGCCAATTTGTATATCACTTAAACTATTATCAATCTCTTGAAAGTCGACTTGTAAAAAAAAATGATCGCTCAAATAATTAGCCAAATCATATTTGTGTCCTGCTCGAAACGAGCGCAAATAACAAGCGTAATAAATAGCTTCAAGAATAGACGTCTTTCCCGAACCATTATTACCCTCAAGTAAAACAAATTTATTATCAAAAGAAAGTTCAAAATTAGAAAAACATCTAAAATTCTTGAGCTTTAAATTTTTTATAATCACAAATTTTTACTAAAAATTATTTTATTCACCTGATGAAACCGGCATTACCAAATATGTAAAACTATAATTTTTTTCAGTATCAATATCTTCAAAAATAATTGGTCGAGCATCACTTTGAATAAAAAAATTAACATTATCTTGTGGAAAAGCCTGTAAACCGCTTAATAAATAAGGAGAATAAAATCTACTTGCAACTTCATCACCCTCAAAATTGGAAAGATCCAAAGCCTCATCAATTTTACCAACTTCTTTATTGGATAAATTTACTGCAAGTTTTCCCGGCTGAAATTTAAAATTAGTTGAGACAAATTGACCGGAAAGCAAACAACTAGTTCTTTTAAGTGTTTTTAAAAATGCCTGTTTATCCAAACTGGCACCTCTAAAACCTTCACGTTCCAAAATAGGTTCATACTGAGGAAATGGATCGGAAATTAACTTTGTAAAAAAGTTAAAATTCACTCCGGAAAATACCAATTGATTTCCACAAACGCCCAAAAAGACATTTTCTACACTGGATTCTTCCAATATTTTTTTTAATTCCAAAACAGCTCTTTTTGGAAGCAACCATTTATTATTTTCATGTAATTTATATTTTCCCGTAAATACTTTTGCAAGTCTATGACCATCGGTTGCAACCATCAACATACCTTCGGTTGTAAACTCTAAAAGCATACCGTTGAGGGCCGCATTTGAATTATTTTGCGGAATCAAAAATGCAACTTTATTCAATAAATCGAGTAGATATGCCGATTCAATTTGCATCAAATTTTCAATTCGTTCCGGAAATTGTGGAAAATCCTGAGCTGATCGTATATTTAAAAGAAGTTTTACCCCGCCCGCTTTTAAACTTACCTGATTTTCTTTAAAATTAAACTCTATATCACCTTCCATCTCTTTTACAAGATCAAATATACGTTTTCCGGAAATTAAAAAATCAAAATTTTCTACAAAGTTACTCTCTATTCCCATGCTCGACTGCAAGCTAATTTGCAGGTCTGTAGATTTTAATGTCAACTCTTTTGATGTAACCTGAAACATAATGGATTCGGTAACATCAAGTGTTGTCTTTTTGCTGCAGATCGGCTGCATAGCATTTAACAAATATAAAATATCTCTTTGAGCTATTGTAAATTTTCCATCCATAACTTTACTCTCTTTAAATTTATTATAAAATTAAAAACTAATTAACTTGATTATTATAAAACACGTAACAAAATAGTAAAAGTAAAAATTAAAAAACATGCATAAAAATATATTAATTTTTTTAGAAAAAAATTTAACTGAAAATATTAAAAGCGAAATTGAAATACGATTAAACGAATTTAATCTATTCAAAAATAAAAATAATCAAGAATGGTTCAATGAACTTTGCTTTTGCCTGCTTACGGCAAACTCAAAAGCCGAAACTGCAATAAAAATTCAAATAGAATTATCTATGGATGGTTTTGCAAAAAAAACGCAAACACAAATCGCTTATACGATAAAAAAACATGGCCATCGATTTCATAACACTAAAGCATCATATATTTTTCTAGCGCGCAAATTTTTAAATATTAAAGATATATTGCAAAATCTGTCCGATTTTCAAGCAAGAGAGTTTTTAGTGACAAATATTAAGGGACTTGGATACAAAGAAGCATCACATTTTTTAAGAAATGTCGGTTATAATAATTTTGCAATAATAGATAGACACGTTTTACGTTTTTTAAAGCATCATAATTTGATTAGTGAAATTCCAAAAACTATTAGTAAAAAAAATTATTTATATTTTGAAGAAATTTTAAAAAATTTTAATATTGCACAATCACGGCTGGATCTAATGATTTGGGCACACATGACCGGTAAAGTATTAAAGTAAATATGCCCAGAGCATACGCTCAGGGCTACCTTAAAATCGCCCGCTTACGCAGGCTCAATAAACCAAATTTAATAACAACTTAAGATTTTTATTTTTTGAATAAACTTTTTGTGTTTTCCGTTCAACCTACTGTGTCTCGTCGAAGCTTTACGCGAAGACGGAAGCGTAGTTTTAGTCATACACTACTACGACAGTGAATCCAATCTTATTTTTTAAAGCCTGCATAAGCAGGCGATTTTGTTGTATCCCGCGTGCGTAAGCTCCGGGCTAACTAATATTACGCCCTTGGATGCTTGTCATCGTAAATTTTTCTTACATGACTTTTTTCAAGATGTGTATAAATTTGCACTGTAGAAATATTTTCATGGCCCAATAAAAGCTGTAATGATCGTATATTTGCACCACTTTTTAATAAATGTGTTGCTAAAGAATGTCTCAATGTATGTGGAGAAACTTTTTTATTTATTTTAGTTTTTGATAAAATGTTTTTTAAAATTATCCAAAAAGATTGCCTGGATATTGGCTTTATATCGTTATTATAATAAGAAAAAAATAAATAATTTTTTCCAAAAACATGTTTATTTTTTTCAACTTTTGGTTTTAAATTTTCATAAATTTTTTCCAAATAAAAATTCAAAAATTTTAAAACACCTTCAGGCAAAGGTATTACGCGCTCTTTGTTTCCTTTTCCTACTAAAGAAATAAATCCTGTGTCAAAATGAATTTGATCTATTTTTAATTCAACCAACTCTGAAACTCTCATACCGGACGCATATAACAAAGAAAGCATCACCCTGTTTCGCACACCTTTATCGGAATTATCTTTTGCAGCAGTTTTTAATAACTCTTCGATTTCACTTTCAGTAAGATAAATAGGCAATGTTTGTTCTAATTTGGGAAATATTAATGCACCGGCTTTATTTGAAATTTTAAATCTTTCAGACAAAAAATTAAAAAACGCTTTCAAGCACGAAATTTTTCTAGACAGCGTTTTTGCCGACACACCGCTTTCTTTTAATTTTTTTAAAAAATTTTTCAAATGGGTTTTATTTGAATTTGCCAGATTTACTTTTTTTTCTTTTAAAAATTGCAATAACTGTTCTACGTCTTTTTTATATGCAAGAAAAGTATTTTTTGAATATCTTTTTTCCGTTAACAAAAAAGTTATAAAAGCATTATACATGCTTTCATCGTTAATACCGTTCGGCATAATAACTCCAAAGCAAATTAGTAAGCCTTTGCAACCAACACATCAGTTTTAGCCGATTTGCCACAAGAAAAACAAGCTTTATTTTTTTTGCTATCAAGTAAGCATCTAATAGAAGCTTTATAATCTTTTAACTTAGTTTCACAATCTGATGAACCGCACCAACCTGTTTGATATAAACCATTCTTTTCTTCAAGATTTTTTGCTATTTCGTTTAAATTATCAGCTTGATACCAATTATCGTTTAATCTTTTTTTTGCTTTTTCAAACAAACTTTTTTGAATATTTTCAAGCAATAAGTTAATTTCTTTATCAATATTATCTATAGAAACAAACTGTTTTTTCTTTGTTTTATCCTGTTCAACTCTATTAACAAGAACAACCTGATTTTTTTCAATATCTTTAGGTCCTATCTCAAGTCTTACAGGAACACCTTTTAATTCCCATTTAAAAAATTTTGCGCCCGGAGTTAATTGATCATCATTATCAATTTGTGCAAGAACACCATTATTTATAAGCAAATTTTTAATTTCTTCGGCTTTATTTATTACCAATTCTTTATCTTTTTCTTCTTTAAATATTGGTACAATTATAACCTGAATCGATGCAATTTTAGGAGGAATAATCAAACCGTTTTGATCGCCATGAGTCATAATC
Organism: Candidatus Dependentiae bacterium; assembly: GCA_018897535.1. Lineage (NCBI taxonomy): Bacteria > Candidatus Babelota bacterium. Next base: position 21,378 of record JAHIKO010000052.1, on the reverse strand, counting down.
AATGCCCCAATAAGTCTTGTAGTTGCACCCCAAGAAGTACAATATGGCGAACTTAAATTTCCATCTTTATCCTGAAATTGAATATCAAAAGATTTTGAAAAACTGTGGGCCAAAACATGGCTTGTGCAAAGTTGTAAGGCTTTTCCATCTTGCATTAGGCCTTCTATTGTCAGTGTTCTATCTGCTCCGGCAAAGCGCTCATTGTCGGATTTGATACCGGCTATCGCGGGAATAGCCAAATAATTTTCAACAAAATCTTTATAAATATCTAACATACGTTTTGAAAATTCAACAGCCTCTTCATGCGTTGCATGTGCCGTATGCCCTTCTTGCCATAAAAATTCTGTAGTTCGTAAAAATGGCCTCGTACGCATTTCCCATCTGACAACATTGGCCCATTGATTTATTTTTAAAGGTAAGTCTCTCCACGATTTTATCCATTTTGAAAACATATAATAAATAATAGTTTCAGAGGTTGGGCGAACAACCAATGGTTCTTCAAGCTCTTTTCCGCCGGCATGAGTTACAACAGCAAGCTCAGGCGAAAAACCTTCCACATGTTTTGCTTCTTTTTTCAAAAAGCTTTCCGGAATAAATAAAGGAAAATAGGCATTTTGCGTACCGGTTTCTTTAATTTTTTTATCCAATACTTTTTGTATATTTTCCCATATGGCATAAGAATAAGGTCGAAGAACAAAACATCCTTTAACCGGACTTTGATCAACCAGTTCAGCTTCACTTAAAACATCTTGGTACCATTGTGCAAAATCTTTATTTATATCCGAAAGTTTATTCATACTAATACCTATAACCCGATAAGTTCAAAATATTGACACGAAACACTAAAATAATTTATCAAATATTATAAATATTAAGTATTTTTGGAATAAAAATCAAAATTTTTAAGATTTAAAGGACTTATATGATTTTTTTACATGAACCTATAACCGTTATAAACTTAATTTTATGTTCTTTAACCGCTATCTTTAGTTTTTTTATATTCAGAAAAACTAAAGATCAATTTATTTTAAAAATAGCATTAGCTTTCTGTTTTTTTGCCCTCGCTCATCTTATAACTCTATTTCAACTTAATATAATTTTAACCACTCCTTTAATTATAATAAGAACCATGGCATATTTATTAATAATTTGGGGAATTTACAAAAAAATAGATTCTTATCTAAAATTAAAATTTTGGGGTTACTTAAGTATATTTATAGTTTTATTTTCAGTGATTTTTTTCATATCTTCAAAATATTTTTTAATAAAATTAAATCTATATTTTTTATCTGAAGTAACAAATTTCATACTTTGCTTAACGGTAATACTTTTAGGTTATTTAGCAAATAAAAATCATAATTTTCCAATATTTAAATATATTGCAATAGGTTTTGCTATTTTTGCATTTTTTCATTTGATAAAAATAGTTAATATGGATCATATATTTTTTATTCATTTAATAATTACAAGATTAATCGCATATTTTATAATATTTGCCGGAATATATTCAATAATCAAAGCTGAAACTTTAGATAAAATACTTCTTTATGCATCAAACGTTAAAGTTCAGATTACCATAATTACATTAATGGTTGCTGTTTTGGTTTTTCTTTTTTATAAACAAAACAAAACATTTAGCTTTACTGATCCAAAAACGGATTTAAAAACAATAAAAGCTTTTTCCGATGAAAAAAACATCAATGAAATTAGAACCGGAATTTTTATTAAAAATTTCCCGGAATTCGATATAGTAAAAAATGAATTTACAGTAAATGCAATAGTTTGGTTTGAGTTTGATCCAAACTTAGTATCATTGGACAAAATTAAAAGCTTTTCCTTCGATAAAGGCAATATTTTGAAACAAGAGGATGTCCAAACAAAAATAATAAATGATAAATTATGGGCATATTTTGAAGTTATTGTAAGTTTTAGTAGCAATCTTGATTATAAACTATTTCCACTTGAGGATCATAAAATATATCTAAAATTATTAAATAATAAAATGGATCCAAACTCAGAAATTCTAGTTTCATACAATACTGACTTACAAATAAGCGAAGAAATATTCACAAACGATTGGAAAATTATAAATACGGAAGTCGAATATGGTTATTCTGAGGAAATTCTTGATAAAAACGAACCGGACAAATCAACAAAATATCCTATAGTTTCTTTTGAACTTGATTTTCAAAAATCAGGTATTAGAAAAACATTGGCAATATTTTTACCACTTTATATGGTATTCTTCTTAAGTCTTTTTTCTTTAATTTTAAATACAAAAGACACAACGGGTATTCTATCTTTATCCGTAGGTAGTACAAGTGCATTGATCTTTGACCTTGTTGCAATTGAAAATATGAGTCCAAATGTACGATATTTTACCGTATCAAATACAATTTACACAATATTATTAATAAGCTCTTTTATAGTACTTTTATTGAATATTTACACTATAAAAAGTTTAAACATACAAAATCCTGAAAATGAAAAAAATCTAAAATTATTTAGAAGTTATTTTTTTATATTCTTTATACTTTCAACAATTCTTACAACCTATGCTTTAATATTTTATAAATAAATTGGGAGAGCATTGTGAATAAATTATTTTTAATTTTTACTTTTTTATTTTTTATAAACTCAAAAGCAAATAGTGAAATAGATTTATTTCAAACTATTGATGATATAAATCATTATGCAAATAAAATACCTGAATATCCTGAACCTGATAATAAAAATTGGTTAAAAGCCGATTATACATCTTTTTATAAAAAACAAACCCCGGATAGGCTCCAATCTTTTGTGCAAAATATATATGACAAAATTACATTACAAAGAGATAGATGGGAATATAAAAAATTCAAAAATTTACTCGAAAAAATATCCAATCTAAAATCTAACGATCAAACTACAGATCAAAATAGTATAAAAATTACAGCTCAAAAAGATTCAACTTTTATAATTTTTACAGAACTTGGCGGAGCTTTTCACTCTTTGGTCAGAAGTTTAAACGAATTAATAAAGCTTGATATTTTAGAAAAAAATCTAAACATAAAAAAAGATAATTTTATTTTATTCAACGGTAACGTTCTTGGAAATTCACCATATATACTTGAAACATTTACATTAATACTGAAATTAATGGAAAAAAACCCAAAAAATATATTTTTTATTAAAGGGAAATACGAAATCGATGAAAATTGGCAAAATTTTGGACTAAAAAAAGAATTAATTATAAAATCCGGCACAAAAATTTTAGGACAAATTCCACTAAAAGAAGAAATTAACAAATTTTTAAGCAGTTTACCAATAGCCATTTATATAAATACTGACAAAAACAAAAACGATTTCATACGCATTTCATATTTTAATAGAAGTTTTTCAAAAATAATTGAAAAAGAAAATGTCATTGCAATTATAAATGGTGATAACAATAATATTACAAAACATAAAAAAACAGACGGTTTGTTTGAACTTTTTCCTGATAAAGGAGCTGTTGCCTGGTCTACAATATCCGGAACAACAAACTATTCTCAAAAAATTTTTCAGTTCAAAAATGATGCTTTTGTAATACTAAAGCCAATAAATAACAGCTTAGATTTATATTATAAAGACGCTAATTTGATAAAAGAGTTTGATAAAAAACAACTGAGTTTACTTTCACAAAAAACCGATGCTCAAAAAGAGTTTATTACTGAAAAAGAAAAATTAAGTGAAATATTAATCGGAACGACAATGGACTTTTCCGGTGAGCTTGCAAATATTTCAAGAGATATTTTAAAAGGTCTGCATTTGGTTATTAAAAAAATAAATGCAGGTAACGGTATAAATAATAAAAAAATAAAGCTAGTACACCTCGACGATAAATACAGCCCCGATATGGCTGAAAAAAACATAAAACTATTAATAGATTCCGGAATAAATACGATTTTATGTCCTGTTGGAAGTTTACAATTTAGAGGATATCTTCAGTTAATAAAAGAAAATAAAATTGCAGTATTTTTACCTGAAGTAACGTCTCCAACTTATAGACAAAAAGATCTAAAAAATGTTATCCACTTCTTTGCTTCATCTGATAGAGAAGCTCAAGTTCTTACAAATTACTTACTTGAAAAATACGCACCAAATAAAATAGTTGTATTTTACAAAGAAGAAGCATTTAGTAAAAGTGCAGCAGAAAAAGCATTTGAAATTTTAAATAAAAATAATTTAGTAAAAGATAAAAATTGGATAGAAATATCCCATCTAGCACAATCTGTTGATAATAAAGATGCTGTAAAAAAAATACTGGATTTTGAACCAGAAGCCATAATAGTATTATCTTCTGATGTTGCAGTACAAAATTTGATTAACAGCCTGGGAATGGAATTTTTATTTAATAAAAAACTCTTTGGAATAAGTGCATGCTCAGGATCTGCGCTAAAAACATTTTTAAGAAACAAAAAAATAAAATTTATAAATACACAACTTACACCGGATCCAATAAAAAGCGATATTGAACTGGTTAAAGAATTTGTCACCGATACAACAAAAGCCGGTGAACCATTAAGCACATTTATACTTGAAGGATATATGGCAGCAAGTGTATTTTTTGATATTATTAAAAAAATACCGGAACCAATTACAAATGAAAAAATTTTGGCTGAAATGGAAAATATAAAAAATCAAAATTATAAAGGTTTAATGTTAAACTTTAACCCGGAAAGAAGAGAAATATTTAATACGGTATGGCTTGATACCGGTGATGAAGTTATAATGAAAAATGAGTAAAAATATTTGAAGGTAAAATATGAAAACAGGTAAAATATTTATAATTGCAGCACCATCCGGTGCCGGAAAAACAACAGTTACAAATGAAGCAATTAAAAGAATGGCAAATAAAATAGATATTTCAAAAGTAATAACCTATACAACAAGATCTCCTCGACAGGGCGAAATTAACGGCAAAGATTATCACTTTATATCACTTAAAGATTTTGAAAATAAATTAAAAAATAACTTTTTTCTTGAAACTACAAAATACAGTGGTGAATTCTATGGCTCGCCGGCAAGTATTATAAACGATTTAAAACTTGGAAAATCTTTTGTAATTGTTACAGACTTAGTTGGAGTTAAAGAGTACAAAAAGTTATTATCAAATGCTATTTTAATTTGGATTACAGTTCCTAGTTTGGATATTCTTAAAAAACGTTTAATTAAACGTGGCGATGATAAAGATAAAATAGAAAAACGTATTGAACTGGCAATTAAAGAATTAAAAGAAGCAGATAAATCAAGATTTTTTGACTATAAAATTATAAATAATATATTTGACCAAACTGTAGCTGAGCTTTGTAAAGTTATAGAAACAAATGTTGATTGAAATTGGACAAATATCACTATCGATATAGACTTTTGTCCAACACTTTAAAAAGATAAGTATTTTTATTGTTTTTTACGTATTTCATCTTTATAAAAGACAAATAAGCCAATTATTATGAAAATTAGTGATATTAAATAGTGCCAAGTAATCTTTTCCGTCAAAAAGATATATCCATAAAAAGCACCAAATACCGGGCATAAAAATCCGGCACTTGTAATAAAAGTTATAGAATACTTTTTTAAAAGCCAGCCATATAAATTATATACAATTATATTTGCAACTAAAACAAGTAAGAGTGTCCAAAAAAGAAACGGTCCAATTTGTGTAACCGGTGATTCTTTTATCCCATCTACAAATAAAAATGTAAAAAATGCACCGATTCCACCAAATAACATGGTTATACCATTTATCATTAAAAGCGAATATCCGCGATCTAATAATTTTTTTACCAAAAACCAGGCGTATGCACCGGATATAACTGCAATCAAAAGTGTAATTTCCGGCAATGATACCGAAAATAGTTCCATTCGAGATTCTCTTATATCTGTTTGTGTAAGCAATATTGGTACCAACCCCAATATTCCGATAACAAGACCAATAAATTTTTTAAGTGACAGCTTTTCAGATAAAATAATATACGATAAAAGTGCCGCTATAAAAGGTGTTGCCGAATATATCAAAGTTGTTTTTGAAGAAGTTAAATATTGCAACGACCAAAATTCAAAAATAAAAGATATATAAATATGAAAAAGCGCTGTTTTTAAAAATAATCCCCAATCTTTTTTATGCACAAAAAATTGCTTACGTTTAAAAAAATAAACAAAAGAAAGCATTAACGTTCCGGCAACTATCATTCTAAATGCTATTAAAAAGAATGGTTTAGCAAATCCAAGTGCAATTTTTGCCATTGTAAATGTTGATGCAAGAATTGCATATAATAAAACAACTAAAAACACGTTTTTCTCCCATTTAATTAATTTTTTTGTTAAAAAAATAAAAAGATATTACAAAAAAAATTATTGGCGGTAAATAATAAAATATTGCAATAATCTCGCTTGTTAATGATAAAGATTTTACAGTATTTAACAATATATATGATAATAAAAAAATTAATCCCGATAAAAAAATAGAAATTAAAAGATTACTTTTATTTTTAGCAAAAAGCATAATTAAAAAAAGAGAAATAAATGGAATTAAAAATTGCCATAAAACCTGCGCATAACGCTTATGAATTTCCAAGATACAATTTCGTTTATCCGCCAACTTTAAATTATCTCGTGATTTTTTAAGTTCTTTTAATGTAAAAAATTTTAAATCTTGAACGCTCAAATTATTATTTTCATAATTTAAAAATGGCTTTAAATTTATTTCAGTTTTTTCAAAATTGGAAATATAGGAACTATTTGAAGATATATTTTGAATAAATCCATCATTTAATATTAAAATTTCATTGGTTAAATAGCCTTTACTGGCATTAACAATATACTGTTGCCCATTTTTTTCTTTAAACAATAATAATAACTTTAAAAATTCTAAATTATCTTGATTTTTAATTTGTTTTTTAAAAAATATCGTAAAATTACCGGACAATGTATGAAATCTATTGGCTTGTAAATTTGAAAAATGTTCTTTAGCCAAATTTAATATAAGTTGTTTTCCACTTTTATAACTTTTAGGCGCAAATCTAGTTACAATTGGAACATAAAATAATAAAATCATTAACGAAAAAATAAGAGTAACCAAATATATTATTTTTTTTGCTTTAGAAAAATAATATATGGAAATTATTTCTTCTTCTATATACATATTTCCCAAAGAAATTTGTACTGCCAAGCTTGATGCTATTGGAATTGCAAATTGTGCCATTAAAGGCATCATGAGAAAAAAAATTTTGGGTATGGTTGATAAAGATGTAATAACCGGAAGTCGTAAAAAAACATCACTTGCAGCTAAAATTGCTATTAAAACTGTAAAATAAATTAAAAAAAAATAAAAAAACTTTTGAAAAAAATATTTAAATAACATTTTTAAAAAACTGATTTAAATATTTTCGTCCAAAATTCTAATACGTTCAATAGCCAATGCTTCACCTGAAATAGAATCAATTTTTGAATATATTGCATTGATTTCAAAAGGAGGCTTAGTTTCCGGTTTAAATTTCGTTGGCAATTGAGTTATAAATTTTGTAATAATTGAATCTTTTTCCATTCCAAGTATTGAATCGTGTGCTCCACAAAATCCAACATCGGTTATATAAGCTGTACCATTGGGCAATAATCTTTCATCTGCAGTTTGAATATGAGTGTGCGTTCCACAAAAAAGAGAAATTTTGCCATCAAGATAGTTGCCTAACGCACGCTTTTCAGATGATGCTTCTGCATGGAAATCCACTATAATCATATTCGTTTTTGATTTTAATAAAGTTAATAACGACTCAGCTTTTCTAAATGGACAATCAATATTTTCGCGCATAAATACACGCCCTTGAAGATTAATAACTCCAACAAATTTATCTTTTACTTGATAAATTGCATAACCTTTACCGGGACAATCGGATGGGAAATTTGCCGGACGTAACAAATAATCGGTTTTATTTAAAAAGTCATAGATTTCTCTATTTTCCCAAATATGATTACCGGATGTAATAATATCAACTCCGGCAGTTTTTAATTGTTCTGCAATTTTTGCGGTTATACCCTTGCCATTTTTTGCAGAATTTTCGCCATTAACAATTATAGAATCTATAGAATATTTATTTTTTATATTTGGTAGATGCTTTAAAAAAACATCTACCCCTAAATTTGAAACAATATCTCCAACAAATAAAAAATTTAATGTCTGTGTCATTATAACTAAACCTCCAATTTTATTTTGCGAATTCAATTATTCGCTTCTCTCTTATAACATTAACCTTTATCTGTCCGGGGAAATTGAGTTCCGATTCAACTTTCTTAGCAATATCTCTTGCAAGCATTGCCGCTTTCTCATCATCCATTGTAACTTCATCAACGATTACTCGAACTTCTCTTCCGGCTTGTAACGCATATGCTTTTTTAACACCATCAAAACTTGTTGCTATCTCTTCAAGTTGTTCCAAGCGTTTTATATAAGTAGTAAGTGTTTCACGTCTGGCACCGGGCCTTGATGCTGAAATGGCATCTGCTATGTGTGTAATTAATCCATAAATTGTTTTTGCCGGAATTTCATCATGATGACTTGCTATTGCATTTACAACAATAGGATCTTCACCATATTTTTTAGCCAAATCTGCACCGATCATTGCATGAGGTCCTTCAACTTCTGCAGATACGGCTTTTCCTATATCGTGTAAAAGCCCGCAACGAGCTGCAATATCCGGATCCAAACCAAGTTCATTTGCAACCATTCTTGCAAAATATGCAACTTCTTTACTATGTACAAGATTATTTTGTGTATAACTTGTTCTAAAATGCAAAGAACCTAAAAGTTTAACCAATTCAGGATGAACACCCCTAAACCCAAACTCCAAAACGGCTTGACGACCAATTTCTTCAATATTTTGATCTATTTCTTCTTGGCATTTTGCAACAACTTCTTCAATTCTTGTCGGATTAATTCGACCATCCTGAATTAATTTATCCAAAGCTCTTTTTGCAACTTCCCTTCTTATAGGATTAAAACCTGAAATAGTTATAATTTCAGGTGTATCTCCAATAACAAATTCCATTCCGGTTGCCATTTCCAAAGCTTTTATATTTCTTCCCTCTTTACCAATTATTCGACCCTTCATGTCTTCATTTGGTAAATTAACAATACTTGAAGAGTGTAAAGTCACCTGATCTGCAAGATATCTTTGCATTGCAGAAGTTAAAATTTCGATAGATTTATCTTTTGCGATTATATTAGTTTCTTCATCTACTTTTGACAGCCATTTTTGTTTTTCAAGTTTTACCTCTTTCTCCATTGCTTCAATCAAAATTTTGCGGGCTTCATCTTGACTCATACCCCCAACTTTTTCAAGTTTTATTACAAGATCATTGTAAAGTTTTTTCAACTTTGCTTCATCAAATCCTAATGCATCAAGACGCCTGGACATATCACGTTCTTTTTGTTGCAATTCTTTTCTTAAATCATCTAAAAGAACTTCTCGCTGTTCTATTGCATCTTCTTTTTTTTGCAACTTATGTTCAATACGTTGCTGTTCAATTTTTTCTTTTTTAATTTCCAAATCGAAATCGCTTCTTTTTTTATAAAGCTCTCTTTTAAGATTTGCCAAAGCTTCGCGTTTTTCATTTTCCGCAGCTTCTTTAGCATCGGCCAATAATTTTTGCGCCTCAAATTTTATTTTATAAAAGCTTTCTTTTTTTGTTTTAAAATAAAAAAATATTGAGATGGCTCCTAATAAAAGCCCTGAAAAAAATATGACTATTAACATTTTATAATTCCCTTAATTAACAAATTATCCCAAAAAAAAAATTAACATTAAGACATCAACCTTAATGTTAATTGTATAAAAAGGAACTATAATATAGAAAAATATCTAAAAAGTAGTAATTTTTTTAGGCGAGCTCTGAATCCAATAAATTCCCCAGCTTTAAAACTTTTTGCTGCAAAATTCCTAGACTGTCATTATTTTGTTTTAATTCTTTTGCCAATTCCAAAGCTAACATAACGGCCGTGACATAACCATCATTTGTATTCATAGCCGATGCTATTTCCTTCATCTTTTTGTCAACATATTGTACCGCAAAAAGAACGTCGGACTCATTGTCATCAGTGGCAAAAGTATAATTTTTGCCAAAAATAACTGCCTGAATTTTTTTTAATTCTTTTTCCATAATCAAATTACTTTACCACTTCTTTATTTTTCTCTTCGAGCGAGCTAATGCTATCAAGTAAATTTTTAATAGAATCTTTTATAAGATCCTTTTCAAGCTCAAATCCTTCAGAAGTTTTTTCTTTTGTTATTAATGCCTGCTCAAGTTGCACGCACTTTGACAATAACTTATCGTTTTCTTTTTTCAACTCACTATTTTTATTTTGTAAGTCTTTGTTCTTCTGAACGATTTGAAGAACCTTTACCTCTAGCTCCTCTAACTGTTTCATTTTTCTACCTTTTTATACAATCAAAGGTTAATAAATTGACACTCGACATACAAAAATTTTATTATTTTTATATGCCACATATCAAGTTTTTTACTTTTTTGCCAATTCTACCAATTTTGTAAAGGCTTTTGGCTCAAAAATAGCAAGCTGACTAAGCATCTTTCTATTAATTTTTATATTTATTTTATCCAAAGCATTAATAAATTTACTGTAACTAATGCCATTTTTTTTACAAGCCGCACTAATTCTGGAAATAAAAAGAGCTCTAAAATCTCTTTTTTTCAATTTTCTACCAATAAACGCAAATTCCATGGCTCTTAAAAGAGTCTCTTGTGCTCTTGTAAAAACTTTACTACGCAATCCCCAAAAACCTTTTGCCTGTTTCAACACTCTTTTGTGGCGTTTTTTTGTAACTGTGCCTCGTTTAATTCTGCTCATAATTGTCCTTTGTCAATGTTCTATTTTTTATCATTTAATAAAATAACTAATCCGGCATCAATATGCTTATATTTTTAGCATTTGCGCCTTCAAGCAAAACACCATGCTTAGATTGTCTTACTCTTTTTGTGCTTTTAGCCCAAGAATGATGACGTCTATATGATTTTGCTCTTTTAATTTTTCCATTACCAGTCTTTCTAAATCTCTTTCTGCATCCAGCATGAGTTTTCATTTTTGGCATATTATGTTCCCTTAAAAAACTAATTTTATTTCAAAAAATATATTTTGGACCAAAATGGACCAGCCTTTTGTTCTTTTTCTTCAAGCAAAGTTCCTATTTGCTGATCCGTTAAATCTTTATTTATTCTTTCAAACAATCTTGCACCCAGTTCTTTGATCATTATGAATTCACGACCCCTAAACTGCAGTGTAAATTTTACTTTTTTACCGTCTTTCAAAAATTCAACAGCTTTTCTTAATTTCGTGTTATAGTCATTATCATCAATATTCGGCCTAAGTTTAACTTCTTTTATTTGTATAATTTTTTGTTTTTTCTTCGCATCGCCAAGCTGCTTTTTCTTTGCATACAAAAATTTACCAAAATCCATTATTTTGGCAATAATTACATTATCTTTTTCACCAACTTGCACCAAATCAAGCCCGGCATCCTGAGCCGCTCGAAGAGCTTCAAATTTTGATATAACACCAAAATTTTCACCATCTGCGCCGATTACCTGCATTTGAGAAGCTCTAATTTTCTCATTTACAAAATAACTTGTAGCCAAAAGCTTATCACTACGCTCCGGCTGCCCATTTCCCTGTTTAAATTTACTCACTAATAAATTCCTTATAATTCAACCTACTCAATCAATAGGGTCAGTGTTTTTCATTACAGCATCAAGAACACGGTTAAGTAACTCTTGATTTTCAATAAACGCCTTAACACAATTATCCCTACCTTGAGCAATTTTTTCTTCTTGGTACATAAACCAAGGACCTGACTGCTTTATAATACCAAGCTTTACAGCAATCTCAAGCAGATCCAACTCTCTTGATATTCCATGGCCAAAAATTAAATCAATTTCAACAACTTTAAATGGCGGGGCCATTTTGTTTTTAGCTACTTTTACCGAAACTCTATTACCAAAAGGCTTTCCATCTTTTTTTAATGTGGCAATACGTCTTACATCAAGGCGAACAGATGCATAAAACTTTAATGCATTTCCACCGGTCGTTGTTTCTTTATTTCCAAATGGCATGCTATCAATTTTATGTCTAATTTGATTTATAAATATTAAAGATGTTTTTGACTTATGCACAATAGGCGTAAGCTTTCGCAATGCTTGAGACATTAATCTTGCCTGCAACCCAACATGGTGATCTCCCATATCGCCTTCAATTTCAGCCTTTGGTACCAATGCAGCTACCGAGTCTATAACCAATAAATCAATAGCTCCGGAACGAATAAGCATTTCTGCAATATCCAATGCCTGCTCACCATAATCTGGTTGAGAAATTACCAAATCTTTTGTGTTAACGCCTATGTTTGTCGCATAAATGGGATCCATGGCATGTTCAGCATCTATAAAGGCACAAATTCCTCCGGCCTTTTGAGCTTGCGCTATTGCGTGTAACGTCAATGTTGTTTTTCCGGATGCTTCCGGACCATATATTTCAATTACACGACCTCTTGGAAGGCCTCCAATACCTAATGCCTTATCGATCATAATGGAACCGGTTGAAATTGTTTGAACACCATCAACCGTCTTTTGACCCAAAAGCATTACTGCACCTTTTCCAAATTGCTTATCAATCTGGGCGAATGCTACTTCCAAAGCCTTCTGTTTTGCTTCAAACTCTGCATTACCGGCTGTAACTTTTTTTACTTGCATAAAACTATTCTTTCTCTTGTATTTATAAAATTAAATATCAATATCTTCAGGATAACTTATTCCCCGTTGCGCTCCCAATGTTTTTTCGAACTTTTCTATTTTAGCAGTTCTTAATAAAGATGCAATAAAAGCCTGTATATAAGCACCTTTTTCTTTATCCAAAACATTTTGCATTAAACTGTTTTTTTCTTGTGCAAAAGATATCAAATTGGTTTGTTCAATGTTTTTTAGCTGTACTAAACAATAATCGAATTTATTCTTTACAGATAAAACCTGATCGCCACTATCAAGCACAAAAGCTGATTGAATAAAAGATTCTTCAAGGCCCAAATCATCAAGTTTATCACTCTTTTTAACAGATTTTGTTTCCACAATATTTAAACCAAATGACTCCGATACGGCTTTTAAAGTTTGTTTTTTTTCTAAAATTGATCTTTTGGCTGTATTAATATCTTGTTTTAAAAGCTTTTTAGCATTCTTTTTATAAATATTTTTTAAAACTGTAGACTTTACATTATCAATTGAAGGTATAAAACTTTTTTGAATATTATTTAGCTGAAACAAAACAAAATCTTGTTTATATGCAAAAAAACCATACTGACCAACTTTTTTATTCGGTGAAAATATATGTTCAATAAGAGCAGACTCTACAGATTCATCTTTTGTAATATTTTTTTCAAACAATTTTGTGTCTACTTTTTTTAGGTTATTTTCTTTTACAAACTCATTTAATACATTTTCATTTGAAAGAACTTCATGAACAATTTTTTGTAAATCGGCACTCAAACCGGTTAATGTTTTTTTACCCTTTAATGTTTTTACTATTTCATCTCTAACATCGTCCAAAGGTTTTGTAGATGCGCCTTGTCTTTGTTCAAGTTGAATAAGTTCATAACCATCCAAAACTTTTATTATATCTGAAATTTCACCGGGATTTTGTAATCTAAAGGCCGCTTTTTCAAACTCCGCATCATATGTGCCTTTATCAAAGAAATTTATAAGGCCACCATTTAAAGCTGTTTTAGTATCTTGAGAATATTGTTTGGCCATATCGGCAAAATTTGCTTTTTTGGATATTACCTTTTCTTTTATCTCTTTAGCTGTTTTTAAAATTGATTCAATTTTTTCGGCTGAAGCATTTTTGTCAATCTTGAAAAGAATATGTCTTACTTTTACTTTTGGAGCAATTCTGAATAATGTTGAACTGTTTTTATCATAAAAAGATTGTACTAAAGATTCATCTATGACTATATTTTTTTTATAATCGGCACTTTTTACAAGCCAGTAGATAGCAGATCTTTTTTCCGGAACTCTATAATTTTCTTTGGTATTTTCAAAAAAGTTTTTTAATTCATCATTACCAATTTCTTTAGATTCTGCTTTTTTAAGATAATCATCAAATTTAAATTTAATTAGGCTAAAACTCTTTTTTGCAATTTTATTTGTAAAAATTTCCTGTAATTTTTTTACAGGAATATAGTTTCCAAGTTGAACAAAATTTTGAAAAGTTTCTCTTTCAAGCGAATGCTGCAACTTATCTTCAAATTCTGTTGGAGTTGTACCAATTTGCATTAAATATCTTTTATAAACATCTAAATTGATATTTCCAGCACTGTCTTTTAAAAATTCAGGCAATTTTGCAACCAACTCTTTTTCAAAGTTCTCCTGATCAACATCAACATTATAATATGATTTTTCCATATCCAATATTTTATTATTTATACATGCATCAAAAGCTGCCTGTTCAGGGTTCAAAAGACCAAACATAGATAAAAATAAATCCATCGAAATACCTGTTTTTCTGGCATAATCTTTATATAATTCAATTTGATTTTTTATGTCATTTAAAGATCTTTGATAATCAATTAATTTTATATCCTGTCCATTAATTTTTGCTATGGCTATTTGAGCCGGATGTTGGCTTCTATATGTTAAATACGTGGCAAAAGTACTTGCAGCCAATGCAAAAAAAACAACCCACAAAACCGAATGCCATTTTTTCATCTCTTTTCTAAATATGTATATCATTTCTATCCTTTCTAATAATATTTAGTTATAAAAAAAGCGATTATGCTCAAATTGTATCTTCAAGATGAATTATAGGCAACAAAAATTTTTGTGGAATTAAGATTTTATACTTTTTATAAGTTTTAGAAATAAAGAAAAGGCCCCGAATTAACAGGACCTAGTTTTGTTTATATGAAAAATAAAATCGTTTTAAATATGCAATTTTGGCATGAATTAAAAATCAAAACATGCAAAATCATTTAAAAATTGATCATCTCTTAATCTCAAAAATTCGTTTATATTATTAAAGCAATTAAGAGATTTTAAGTATTCCAAGTCTGGAACTTCTTCGTTTTTTAAAAAAAGATAAAGTGAATTCAAATCATCATATAATTCTTCAGAGTTATACTTATATGTTGTTATTCCGTCCAAGTTATCAATTAAATTTTTAGTTGATTCTTCTGAATTATATTTATAATAGTTATAACACTCAGATTGATGATTAAAATAATTTTTAAAGCATTTTAATAATTTATTCAATTCTCTTTTAAATTTATTATTATCATCATTGGTATTTAATTTTGCAATTAATTTAATCTGATTAAATAGTTTATTTCTAAGACAAGATAAACATACTTCCAAAATACCTGGATTATCATAATTTAATGTAACGTTCGAATTTAATTTTAAAGCTTTCGTGAAATTTTCAATTGATTCTTTTTTTGCTTTCTTATTTAATTCTATACATATTTTTTCTAAGCAAATATTATTTTTTAAAACTTCACTTAAGGCATCGTAGTAGTCATCACTTGAAAAACTTCCAATTAAATTTATTTTTTTTAAAGTATTATTATAAATTAGTGATTTTAAAATTTTTTTAACTACGTGTGATTTCAGATTACATCCCATAAGATCAATTTTTTTTATTGTTGAATTATTCAATAACATTTTTGAAAAAGCTTTTCCCAACTCAATGTTACCGGCAGTTAATGTATTCCCTCTTAAAATTAATATTTCCAACGAATTATTTTCACTTAATGCTTTTAATAAAATTTTAAGAGCGTTTGATGAAACAAAAGAATATCTAATATCCAACTTTTTAAGAGTTTTATTTTCTCTAATAAATTCACATATAACTTCAATTCCATAATAACCTAATTCAGACAATTTAATGGTTAGCTCTTCTAGCGATTTCGTATTATTTAAAATTTTTTTCAATAATTCTTTTTTCTTATAAAGAATTTTATCATCAGATTTAACTTCTACTCTTTTTAAATCAACCTCATAGATTAAATTAACGAGATTTTTAAAATTTGAGACTAAATTCTCGGGTCTTAAATCAGGTTTGAAATCTAGTCTTTTAACTTGATCTCCATTTTCTTCTAAAAAATTAGCTAATACTTCAAGCGTAGATGTATCCACCAATGGCTCAGGTATATCCAATGTACCATTTTCCCGATTCAATAATCGATCCAATACTGCATTAAAATATAACCTATCCAATAAATTCCTAATTTCAGATACAACAAAATTTTTTGAATAAGAATTCATCGAATTGGCAGTAGCGAATAAAAACATAAAAATAAAAAAACTATTTTTCACATAACTTTTCATAAAATCCCCACCAGTAAATTTAAAAACTTCTTGGCATTTTAAGCCAAAAACCAATGTAAATACATATTATATTTTACATACTTTAAATATATTACAAATAAAAAATAATACGATGGGATGTAGAAATATCCAAAAAAACCTATTATTTAATGATTTTTCGATGTTTTTAGTTTATTTTTTAAGGCAAAATAAACTAAAATCGATTTTTTTTGTATCTTGAATTTCAATAATTTTATTATCAAAAGAGCTATTATCAGACGAATTTTGAATCTGGGTTTTGAAGCTTTTCCAAAATACCTGTTGTTTTTTGGCATATTGCCTCGTTTTGCAATAAATATTTTCAGTTAAATTATCTAAATCTTCCAGCTTTTTACCGGTTTTGATCCAATGTAAAATTTCGTTGTATCCAATCAGGCCCTTTTTATCAAAAAAGTTTTCCCAATTTGTACCCAAAAACTTTTCAACTTCTTGGATCCAGCCGGTTTTTATCATTTCAACAGTTCTTTTTTTAATTCTATCGCTTAAAATTTCCATGGGCGGATTTATAAAAATAAATAAAAAGTTAAACGGTGGGTCAAATTTAGGCAAGGCATCAGAGGGCTTAATTCTTAAATTTTTCCAGATATCTATGGCTCTTTCAATCCTATAACTATCGTTTGGATGAATTTTTGCAGCACGTTCAGGATCAATTTTATTCAAATAATCCCAAGAGTATTGAATATCGAAAGTATGCAAGTCAGGGATCCTGTCTTTATTTAATTCAATAGGTGGAAAAAGTAGTGATTTTAGATAAAAAAGTGAGCCGCCAACAATAATTGGTGTTTTATTTTTAGCAACAATATCATTTATTTTATTAATAACAAGATTTTTATATTCAATTACAGATAAATCTTTTGGTTCGGACAAAATATCAAACAAATGGTATGGGATCTTTTGATTTTTCCAGTCAGGCTTTGCCGTACCTATAGATAAATTAGTATAAAATTGGCCAACATCTGCATTTATAATCTCGCCACCCACAATTTGTGCAATGTTATCGGAAAAATCAGTTTTTCCGGAAGCTGTAGGTCCCGAAACTATAATTACATATGGTTTATTATCATTTTTCATGCAAATGATAATAACAAATTATGCTGCAGATGAAAACTGCGTAATATTGGATTGTGTATACAAAAACTGTTTAAATGGAGCATGCAATTGGTCTAAGACCGACTGAGCATCGTGTCCGGTTACAACAGCTATTTCTTGAACTAGAAGTTCTTCCGCTACTGCAACGATTTTTTTCTCTCCAAAGGATAATTCTTTCTGTTGAGCAATATTCATTAATTCTTTATAAACATGTGCAACATCATCAATTTTGCCACTTTGAAGCCTTAATTGATAATCTTTATTTCTTCTATTCCAGCCACTTGGAGTAAAGTCCAAAAATTCAAATTTTCTTTCCGGTGGCAAATAAAAGAATTTAAAGATTTTATTAATTGCATCAAGGTTGCAAAGGTAACGGATTCCGCAGGAGCCTATTTTATCTAGGGGAAGAAGAATTGTTGTTTCTTTATATAGAAACTTTAGTTTAAATAATTTTAAACTTTTTTCACCTACCATTTTTTCTATTACTTCTTCTATTATGGCAACCCCATAACCCGGATAAAAAATATTATCCTGTACATTAAACATAAAAACCCCTTTCATCTTGCTGAATAAAAAACTAACCTCAGCCTGATGTATACCCAGATTGAACAACCCCTCCATATAAAAATTTCAAATAACTATTTAAAAAAAATAGGGCGCACCCTTTATAAGAATACGCCCATTTAAAAATTCAAAATTTAATCGCTGTCTTGATGAATTGTAAACTTTGGAATAAAAAAAATTATACATTCAAAATCCCTAACATTTTCTTATCGAAAACTTTGAAGTAAATTTTAGCAGAAAAAATATTCAATCCCAACTTATTATAAAAAAACTGAGTTTTTCTTCATTTTTGCCGTATTTATAAAATTATCTTATTTAACATTTGCATGCGATTGGATTTAATATTACCATTAATTAATACTAACCTTAAAAATGAGAGTGTGTTATGGCAAGAAAAGAATCGGATATAAATGAACTTATATTTAGAATTACTGTAATTTTAATATTACTTTTAGCTTTTAAACCTTTTTATTTATACATTCATTCAACAGACAATAAAGAACAAGTTAAACAAGAAAAAGAATCTGTAATTGCACCAAAAATTATAGAACCGAAGTCTTTAAATGAATCTGTAAATACAAATACAAAAGATAAAATAGTATTTAATAATAATTTAAAATTATTAAGTAATAACAATACTAAAACTTTAAATAGTAATAACGGTAATAAAAAAAATATTAAAAAAATTGTTATAAGAAATAATAATAAAAACGGCAAGCAAGTTTTGACTACAAAAAAAACCGCTGATAATAATAACAATGCAGAACAAATTAATAATTATGTTGAAAAAATAAATGCATATATAGAAGAACAAGATTTTTTGCTTTCATCAATAGATGTAGAAAATGAAAACATGCCTGTAATACTTGATACAATCAAAAATAATCTTGATGAAATAGAAAAACAAGCAGAACAAAATAAGATAAGTAATCTTATAAATAATACAAAAATAAATGAGCTTAAAACAAATATAGAATCATATAAGCAAGTAATAGAGCAAGTAAAAAATTTATAAAATCAGATAACGACGAACCCAGGATTTGTTTGAATTAATCAAACTAATCCTGGTAGTGCTCGCCCCCCTCAACCCTTGATTATATAATACTAAAAAATAACTATAAAAAATAAGACATTTAAAAAATTGGCATTTTGATCCCATATAAAAAGAAAAACCAAATGCAAGAAAATACAAACATTCATATAAAAAAAATTTTTAAATCCAGTTTTAGGTGGAATATAATCGGGAGTATATTTTTTGAAATCTCAAAAGTGGGAAATCAAATACTTCTTATAAAAACATTATCTACACAAGATTACGGTTTAATGGCTTCAATCTTTTCCATAATATATCTAACTATTTATATATCAGAATTTGGAATATCCCAATCTGTTCCGGTTTTTATAAATCTATTTTTAAAAAACAAATTTAATTTTAAAAAATTATTATACAAAATTTATCTATTACCCCAGGTAATAATTTTTATTATTGCAGGGCTAGTTACTACTTTATTTTATAAAAACAGTATTTTTATAAATACAAACTCCCCATATTTATTATTAATACCGGTCATAATTCTATTTGAGGGTATAAGAATATTTTTACGAAGATTTTTGCATACTATATTTTTATCAAAACAGGTAGTAATAGTAGAATCAATTTTAATGATATTATTTTTAAGCTCTATTTGGGCGCCATATTTCTTTTTTAATCAAATAATTACATTAAATTTAATTTTTATTTCTTTTTTAATTAACTCGATTTTAGCTCTTATATGTTTTATGGTTTTTATAAAAAATTACCAATCAACTTTACCGAATATTCAAGAAAATCTAGATAAAAAGATTTTACATAAAATATTTAAATCAAGATTTTTAAATTATTTTATTAATCTTGATAAGAATTTTTTCACGGGTAATTTTTTGACACCATTTTTTGCATCAAATTTTGGCATGCTTGAAGCCGGAATATTTAATCTGGCCAATCATATAGCAGAATCTATAAAAGCGATCACAAAATCAACTGTGATATTTTCGGGCGGTAGTTTATTTGCAAAACTAAAATCAAAATCATTAAGAGTTAAAAGAACGATATTTAAATTAATTTGTGAAAATATAAACAAAATTATTTACCCAATAGTTATATTTATAGTAATAAATAATAAACTATTTTTCGGTTCTACGGCGATAGATAAACTTTCAAACTCTATCATTACATTGACCGGCTTATTTTTTCTTATCACATGTCTTGAATATTTTTTTACAGCATATGAACAATTTTTTGTAATAGAAGAGAAGACCGAAAAGTTATTACTTTTAAAACTATTTGAATTTTTAATGTTTTATATAGTTATAAACTTTAATGGAGCTTCGATTTTAACTATTCTATTAGGTCTGTTAATTACAAAATTAATAAGCTTTGCAGCTACAAGCTTAACGGCCTTTTATATTTGGCAACTAAAACCATCTTTTAAAATTAGCCTAAAATCCATGCTTTTTTATTTCTTTTTATCGCTTTTAATAAGGTTTTTGATCTAAATCAATATATTATTGCATTTTCTATTTGTAATTTAATAAAATAATAATAGAAAATTAATAAAATTGAGGGGATTTTTATGAAAAGTTTAAAAAATATAATTTTAGCAATCATGCTTTTATGCAGCGTTAATGCATTGTCGGCTCAAATAACATTGGTTGATAAAAATGATTTTATCCACTATGGATTCAAGGATTTTAATACTGTAATTAAAAATATAACAGCAGAAAACAATAATTATATTAAATTAACAATTGATTCGGAAGAAAATATCAATCCAACAGGAGCACAAGCCATAGCAAAAGCATTAAAGAATAAAAACTGTAAACTTACTTTTTTAGATATTGGTTTTAACAAAATTGGCCCAAGCGGAGCCAAAGCTATAGCTGAGGCACTGCCTAACTGTAAACTTACTTATTTAGATATTAGAAGTAACAAAATTGGACCAAGCGGAGCCAAATCCATAGCTGAGGCACTGCCTAACTGTAAACTTACTTATTTAGATATTGGGGCTAACAATATCGACGATGCCGGAGCGCAAGCAATAGCAAAAGCATTAAAGAATGAAACCTGTAACCTTACGTATTTAGATATTAGAAGTAATCGAATCGGTAGCGCCGGAGGACAAGCTTTAGCGGATGCATTAAAAGATCCAAATTGTAAAATTACTTATTTAGATATTGGCGGTAGCAATATTGGTGATGAAGGTGCAAAAGCTTTAGCAGAAGCATTAAAAAACCCAAACTGTAAACTTACTT
>JAHIKO010000051.1 GCA_018897535.1 Candidatus Dependentiae bacterium | reverse complement strand
TATGGTCACCATCCGACAGAAATTAACAGTACGCTTCTTGTAGCCCAAAAAAAAGCCAAAAATGATCTACATGTTATATTCCAACCACACAGATATACAAGAACGCAAAAACTTTGGAGTGATTTTGTTCAAATTTTTATTGATAATAAAAATATTAAAACACTATATGTCACGGATATTTACCCTGCAAGTGAAACACCTATAGATGGAATAACCAGTAAAAAACTTGCTCAAGATATTCAAAATATGTGCCCCAATTTAAAAGTAATTTACTACCCAACATATAATGAAATAACTCAAGATGTAAAAAATATATTACAACCAAATGATTTATTACTTACAATAGGTGCCGGAAAAGTTAACGAAATAGCTGAAGAATTAGCTGCATTAAAATCTTAATCTTTAGTTAACCACTTTTTTATATAAATTTTTTGTTTATCAAACTTTTTTTGTTGCAATTCAGGATTTAATACCCTTGGAAAAGGGGCCATATTTGCACCAACCTGAGCCATATACTGCCAATTCCCATTATTTAATATGGGATCATAATCAGTAAGTTTTTCAGCAAAATATTTTTCACCTAATTCCCAATTAATCCATTTTTTTAAAGCTAAATAGTTTGCGGTTAACATTCTAATTCTATTATGCATAAATCCTGAAACATTTAATTCTTTCATTCCAGCATCCACAAGTTCAATTCCCGTTTTAGCATTTTTCCACGAATTTAAAAAAATCTTATCTTGTTTCCATTTAATATTTCTTGGTCTTAATACCGAATTAAATAATTCCGGCATACCGTAATAAAGCTGATAATAAAATTCACGCCAATAAAGTTGTCGTATTATTTCATGATTATTACCAAATTCTTTTACAATTTCATGATAAACTGTTCTTATAGATATGGCTCCAACATTTATATAAGCAGATAGCTTAGTAGTTCCATCGATTGCAGGAATATCTCGCTCATCTTTATAGTTTTTATAATTTTTTATATTTTTAATTATCTTTAAAGCATTTGATGATCCACCATGTTTATGTAAATTTTTATTTTTTTTATTTAATATATTTTTTAGCAATAAATGATTTTTGATATATTTTTTAGAAAAATAATTTTTATAATTATTTTTCTGAGTAACCAAAATTTGTTTTTTTGAAAAAAAAATTAAAAATGGAGTATAAACTTTATATATTTTTTTGTTTACGTCTAGATCATGTAACAAAAAATCATGTAACGATTTAAATTCTAAATTATTTTTTTTACATAATTTTAAAATTTCTAATTCTTGTTTTAGATGCAATGGATGATACAATTTATTAATATAAAAAGCTTTAATATTATATTCATTTATAATAGATTCTAAGTCTTTAATATTTTTTATTATTAAAAGTTTGGAACCAAATTTATCAAGCTGTAAATCAAGATCTATTAATGATTCAACTATAAATTGCTGATTATTATAATTATTTTTACAAAATAAATTCAAATTTTCAGCCAAATATAACGGTAAAACATTACTTTTTGTTTTTAATGCTTCTATCAATCCTAAATTATCATTCAATCGTAAATCATTACGAAATATAAAACAAATCGATCTTTTTTTAATATTTTCTTTCAAATTAAGCTCTCTTTCTATATAATTACAGCAAAAATAATTATGAAAAATAATTTTAACTCTTTTGGGGATGGAATATGAAGAAAATAATTTTTATTAAAATAATCTCAATTAATCTAATATTTGTATCAATAAATTGTATGATGCCTAGCAGCTCAACTTTTTCAAATAATATAGAAATAAGCATAAGACAAGTTTGTGTGCCATTTACCAACTTACAAAAAAAACCTACAAAAAATAATTTCAAACAAGAATATCCGATATTATCAACTGATTCACCGGAAATAGAATCCCAACTATTATTTGGCGAATATGTGTTCTTTGAAAATAAAAAACAAAAATTTAATCACGAAAAATGGATATTTGTTTACTGTTTGGAACAGTTCAATGCCAATTTAACACCTCTAACTGGATGGATTAAAAAAAAAGATTCTATTAGAATTAGCGACTGCAATTATGATATTTATGATAATATAAAAAAAAATAATTTTATAACCATAACAAAACCGTGGTGTCCAATTTATTCAAAAAATAAAGACTTTTTAATAGCCATTCCAATTGGCACCAGATTAAATTTTATTGGAGTATCAACTAAAAAATTTTCACCAGAAAAAATTACTGTTAGCTCAACAAAAGATAAAATATACATATATTCAAAAAACATTATGCAACATTTTAAAAAGCCATTTAAATCAATACCAAAAATTGCAAATATTCGAAAAAATATTAAAAAAATTGCATCAGAATTTTTAGGAATGCCATATGCATGGGGTGGAAGAACACCATACTCTGAAAATTCTTGCTATCAAACAAGTGTTGATTGTTCCGGGTTTGTTAATTTACTCTACAGGTGCTGTGGATTGGCAATTCCAAGAAATTCAGTAGAGCTATATAAATTTTGTAATAAATTAAATTCAGGTAAAGAATTAGAAACCGGAGATTTTGTATTTTTGGCTGATACTAAAACAAAGACAATAAAACATGTTTTATTGTCTTTAGAAAATCAAAAATTACAAGAATCTATAGGTTCTGAAAAACCATATGCAAACAGAACCATCGATTTTAATAACCGTTTTGGTAAAAACAAAGAAAATATTAAATCCGGAGATATAATTGGAAAAAGAATTATATATTTTGGTTCTGTATTAAATGATGAAGAAAAAATAAAACAAATAAATGAACTATTTTTAAACTGTGAACTAATTTTAGCAAATAAAGATAATGTAGAAATTAACGATTAAAAATTTGAAAAATTAAATCAAATTAGTTTTTTTAAGCAAGGACTTTATCCATTTAACTTTGGTCTTTGCAAGCCATGAATTGGAGTCTATAGTCAAACAAAAAGATTTTCCAAATAGATTAATTAACAAAAAGAAAACAATAGGTAATACTACTACAATAGAAATAAACAAAAAAGCGGCCTTCAATATAATAAACATATAATGTTACCCTTTTTTAAATCCGTTAAAATCAGAATCATTTACAGGCTTAGAATTAATCATATCAACACTAGATCCAATCTTAAGTGCCTGCTCAAAATTATTCTTAATAAATAAACACAATTTAGTTTTTTTATCATCAAGAGATCTTATAGAAATTACAACCTGTTTTTTAGGTTTATCACAAATTAACAAACCTTCATATTCATTTGATAAATCGCTAATCTTCCAACCATCGCGCTCTAAATTTTTTTTATAAAATATCAAAAGATCTACAATTCCCGATTCACCATGATAAGCTAAAAAATCAGTTTTATTTTCAAACAAATAAACATCATTTTCAGCTTGATCAATAAGATCAAAACCAATAGGTACAGGCATATATGAATATTTAGCCTGATTCACCAACGCATCGGTAATAATTAATTCAGATTTAGGTATAACATCCAAAGCAATAATAGAACTATTTTTAGATTTATGCTTACCACATGATGATAAAGTTAGCAAAGTTAAAACCAAAATCATAAAGCGGCCAAAAGGCCGCCACAAATTTTCTTTTAAAGATAAATGCATAAGCAATATTAATATTACTCTTTGCTCAAAGCTGCTTTAGCTTCTTTTTGCTCTTTTGTTAAAACCATTTCTTTAATTCTTGCCATTTTACCAACTTTATCTCTTAAATAATAAAGTTTAGCTCTTCTTACATCACCGGTTTTAACAATTGCAACGCCATCAATCATTGGCGAATAATATGGAAATATTCTTTCAACAAAAACACCGTCAGCACTAAGCTTTCTGACTGTAAATGTAGATGAAATTCCATTATTACTGATCGCAATAACATCACCTTTGTAAAGCTGAACCCTTTGTTTATTACCTTCTTTTACAATTTGGCCAACTTCTATAGTGTCGCCAACTCTAAATTCAGGAAACTTTCTATCTTTTATCTCATAATCGAGAATTGTCTCTTTTGTAAGAACTGTAGCCTTCATCTTGTTAATACCTTTATAAAAATATTTTATAAAATAAACTTTTAAGTACAAACTAAATAATAGGTATTTTACCTTTATTTAGTTTGTTTATCAACTTTTATTCAACACGGTTTTTTAAACCCAACCATCTATCCAAAATTATAGCAGCTGCAGACCGAACAGACAAATGGTTATAATCGGATAATCCCTTTATGGGTAATAGCAAGTAATCGCTTTTATCTAAAATTTCATTAGATAACCCCTGCCCTGTACCAAAAACAAATAAAATTGGTCTTTTTTGTGAAAAAATTTCGCCTTGAGAATTATAATCTATTATTTTAGGCCCATTATTATTTAGATTAGATGTTTTTGCTGAAGTTGTAATTACTATAGGCTCAAGACCCTCTATTTCTTTAATTTTATCAATAATATCTGAAAAACTTAATGCCGGAATAATTCTATTCACAGCTTGAAATCTACTAAAATTATAATCTTTTCCATCCTCGGACTTCCAAAAATCCAAGAAAGTATTCAATATTTTTTGCTGATCTTTCAATCCGGATACTACAAAATAGTTTTTAATGTCATAAGTGGCACTACTTCTTGCAATATCATGAATATCAAGAGATGTAATCGAGGTATCGCCTACTTTGTCACCTTGAACTAACACTTGCGAATGCATCAATGCAACATAATGTTTCGGTATAAATTTCTTTGCTGTTTTTATTTCATTAATATCAGGATTTGATGATATAAACCAATCAAATCGCTTAAATATAGTTTTTTTTGCAGCTTCATTTTGTCGCCATTCATCAATTAAAGCATGATTGCCTGACAACAAAACTTCAGGGACATCGATATTTTTCCAACTTTTTGGCAAACAATAGCTTGGATAGTCTAAAAAAGCACCATAGAAAGAATCTTTTTCAACAGACTCTGATTTTCCAATGATTCCGGGTACTAATCTTAAAAAACTTTCAATAAAAAGTTGCGCCGGCAAATCGCCGCCCATCAAAACATAATCGCCAACAGACAAAACCAAATCAGCATAAAAATCTTCAACTCGCTGATCTAGGCCTTCATATCTTGCACAAACCAGAATTATATGATTATTATTAAATTTAGAATTATATTCATCTTTTTTACTATCTTTTATTAAAAAATTATTTGCTAAATTCTTTAATAAAATTTGATCCATTTTTTCACCCTGAGGCGAAAAAAATATTTTAAATCCTTGCCCCCAAAGATTCTCTGCTTTTTCTATGGCATTTTGAACAACTTCAGGTTTTATAAGCATGCCCACACCTGGGCCACAAATTTGAGTATCAATTCGCTCCTTAGGCTCACACATATCCGAAAATTTTATAAAATTTACAGATAAGACTCCATTCTGTATGGCCCTTGAAATAAGACTATGCTTAAAAAATGAATCATAAAATTCAGGAAACACCGTAATGATAGTAATTTTCATAATATTCACAATAAAAAACCCACGATTAAATAAACTTACAAATAACGATAAGCCTTATTAAATTCGTGGGTAATATTTAGATATAAATTCGTAATTATTCTAAAATTTCAAGAACGGCTCTTTTGCGTTCTTTACTTGCAGCAGCATGAACTAAAGTTCTAATAGCTCTTGCAGTTTTACCTTCTTTTCCAATAACCTTACCTAAATCCTCAGCAGCTACACGTAACTCAATTATAGTGGCCTGTTCTCCGCATATTTCCGTAACAACAACTTTTTCAGGTTTATCTACCAGCTTTTTAACTATATATTCAACAAGTTCCTTAAGCATCATTTAACTCCTAGCTCATAATAATTACGGGATGTAACCAACTAAACTACTTAGATATTTTAATAAGTTTTTTAACGGCAGGAGAGCAAATAGCTCCTTTTAAAACCCAATCATTAATACGATCTGTATGAAGCTGTAATACATCATGCTTTATTGGATCGTAACTTCCAAGGTTTTCCAAAAATGCGCCATCTCTCTTTTTTCTTGAATCAACTGCAACAACTCGCCAATATGGTCGATTATTCTTTCCCATGCGACTAAGACGAATTTTAACTGACATAAAAAAAATCCCTTCAACTAACAATAATCGGTGTAATAGACCAAATTAATTAACACTGTAATATACCATTAAATTCAATAAAGCAAAACCCCACAAAGATCAAAATGGTTTAAACTTTCTAAACATTTTAGCAAATTGCTTACTTTGTTCAAATTTTTGTAACAAAATATTGATATCGGATACTAAAACGCCTGATCCCAAAGCTATTCTTTTTTTTCTTGAGGCATCCAATATTTGCGGCAAAAAACGTTCTTTTTTTGTCATAGAAGAAATAATTGCTTTAAATTTCTTCATTTCTTCCTGACTTTTTTCAAGCATTTCAGGGGAAATAGCGTTTGCTCCGGGCAAATATTTAGCTATTTTCTGCAAAGATCCCATTTTGGAAACCATTGCAATTTGATCCAAAAAATCTTGTAATGTAAAATTACCGGCCATTAGCTTATTAGCTATATCACCAGACTTTTTTTCATCTATCAAATCTTGCGATTTTTCTATTAATGTTAAAATATCACCCATACCCAAAATTCTTGAAGCCATTCTTTCCGGAATAAAACTCTCAATATCATCAATCTTTTCACCTGATCCCACAAATATTATATTTTTTTTAAGTTCATATTTGAAAGAAAAGGCAGCACCACCTCTGGTATCACTATCCATTTTAGTTAAAATTGCCGAATTAAAACCAACCGATTTATCAAAAACTTTAGCAACATTAAGCGATTCCTGACCTGTCATGGAATCTAGAACTAAAATTTTATATTTTGGCTCTAAATTTTTATCAATTTGCTTCAATTCTTCAATCATTTCTTGATCAATATGCAAACGTCCGGCTGTATCTAAAAATAAAAGTTGATAACTATTTTTTTTATAATAATTGTATATATCCTGAGCTGCTTTTAATGAGTTACTTGTATCCGGAGCATAAAAATCAACTCCAACTTGTTTTGCCAATATTTTTAACTGTTCAATTGCAGCTGGTCTATAAAAATCTACCGAAGCAAGAAGTATTTTTCTATTTTTTCCATTTTTTTTAGCCTGCTTTAAAATATAATTTGCAAGCTTAGCTACAGTAGTTGTTTTACCAGAACCCTGTAAGCCCATAACCATTATTACAGATGGAATTTGAAAAGAATCAACAACCAAATTGTTTCCACCCCCGAGAAATTCTAAAAGCTTGTCATAGACTATTTTTATAAATTTCTCACCCGGTCTCAATCCGGACTGAAGCTTTTTATTTATAATTTCGCTTTTAATGCCGGATAAAAAACTTTGTACCAATTCATAAGGTACATCAGCATCTAATAATGCATTTTGCACTTGATTTACGGCATCTTGTATATTTTCTTCCGTCAAACGACCTTTATCCTTCATCCATCCCAAAATTCCGGAAAATTTTTGCGATAAAAAATCAAACATAACAAGTTCTTCCAGTATTTAAATTTTAAAATTAAGAAATTTATAGAATAAATTGGTGCCGGGAGGCAGAATTGAACTGCCGACACAAAGATTTTCAGTCTTTTGCTCTACCACTGAGCTACCCCGGCACAGAAAATTTTTAATAATGATTGTATGGTACAAATAAGATGATTTTATGTCAATAGAATATCTGTATTTTTTTTAATATTTATATTCTAATAACTAATCTTTATATATTTGAGATAACATATTAATTAACTTTGTATAACAATCTACCTGTTTTTGGATTTCGTTTTGTTTAATAAGAGATGTTTTAGACTTCGATTTTTCCAAATCTAATAATTTCTTATATTCGTTTAATTTTTCCAT
Source organism: Candidatus Dependentiae bacterium (assembly GCA_018897535.1). Classification (NCBI taxonomy): domain Bacteria; species Candidatus Babelota bacterium. The sequence continues at coordinate 18,845 of JAHIKO010000051.1, read as the reverse complement.
AGCCAAATCAGTTGCATATTTATCCTGTCTATTTCTATAAAGAGCGGTTATATCTTTTTCTTTTAAAATTAATGTTACAAACTCACATTTATCTTCTATTTTTTCATATTTTTCTGTTTCAATAATTACATGTATTGGTGTATTTTTATTAAAATCCCAAAGCTGTACCAAAACGCCCTCTTTTAATAGAATTTTTAACCAACTTAAATTACAGTAAATTGCAACATAGTGAATAAATGCCTTTAATACATAATCAGGATTTCCCAAATGTTCCGCCAACTTATCGCGCTGTTCCAAAAATGTTTGCAATAAACCAACCGATTTAATAACCGTTATAAATTTTTGAATTTTATCTATATCTTTAACTTGTGCAATATTTTCAAAATATTTTACTATCAATTTATCATCGGGAACAAATTTACATTTTTCAATCAATGAAGTAAGAATTTCAAGAGATCCATATTTTAAAGACAAATTTAACAACATATCTTTTAGACTTACGTCAATATTATTTAAATTTAATAAGTTATAATAAGTTTTTAAAATTTTTTCGCTATCCAAACTTACAATATAATTCATTATTGCTGTCTTATCATTATTAAATATATAATTTAAAACTTTATTTAATTCAAAACTAGATACAATATTATCTAATAAAACTCTTTGCTTTTCGATATCATTATTTAAGATTGCCGAAACAATATCTACCAAATGCAAATCCCTTAAGTCCGGTGTTAAATTGTCTAACTTATATTTTTCAGAAGTTTTTTGTGTAAGATTTGTAGATAGTAAATCCTGTAAATTTATAAGCCCACTTTTTACCATATTGTCTTGAACTATAGATCCAATTTCAGATGCTTTTTTCTGTCCGACAGCAACACCGGAAGTATCAACTTGAGTTATTACGTTAGGAACAACAACCGGCTGAATTACCGGTAAAGATTGTGCATTATTATTTTTTGATATAAAAACAATCAAATAAAAGAATAAAAAAAATAATAAGACTTTTTTTAATTTATCCATAAAATCCCCCCAGAAAAATAAACTTTCTAGAAAGATATTATCATTTTTACAAATAGAAAATCAACATATTAAAAAAAAACCAAAACATATTTGGGTAAAATCAAAAAAAATGATAACATTTCAGAATAAAGCCAAATAAATATTTATTGTTTTAGGATATATAATGGCAAATATCGATAATAAAATAGAAGAAATAAGAAAAAGTTTAAATATAGAACTAGCAAATTGTTCAGATTCTAGAGAATTTGAAGATATAAAAATTAAATATTTGGGTAAGAAAGGTTTTATAACCGATCTTATGGCCCAAATAAAAAATTTTTCTCTTGAAGAAAAAAAAGAATTTGGTCCAAGACTCAATGAATTAAAAAAACAAACCGAAGAATCAATAAATTTTGCAAAAGAAATTTTAGTAAAAAAAGAAATAAATGCAAAAATAATTAAAAAACAAAATTTCGACGTTTCACTTTATGAGCCAAATCATTTAATTGGCCATAAACACCCATATTCACAATTTATTGAAGAGATAGAAAATATTTTTATATCTATGGGTTTTGATCTATTTGATGGACCGGAGGTCGAATCTGATTTTTTCAACTTTACAGCATTAAATATACCTGAAAATCATCCCGCTAGAGACATGTATGATACATTTTGGTTAAACAAAAAAAATATGCTTTTAAGAACACATACATCACCTATTCAAATTCGTGCCATGCAAAATAAATCTTTGCCGATAGCAGGAATAGCTATCGGAAGAACATTCAGGCACGAAGCTGTAGACGCTTCACACGATTTTGCATTTATGCAATGTGAAGGTATGGTTATAGATAAAAATATTACATTGTCACATTTATTTGCCATAGCAAAAAAATTTTTACAAACATTGTTTGATAAAAAAGACCTGGATATAAGAATAAGACCCGGTTTTTTTCCATTTGTTGAGCCCGGAGTTGAAATTGATATGCGATGCCCTTTCTGCAAAAGCGGCTGTTCCGTATGTAAACAGTCTACATGGGTAGAAGTTTTTCCAGGTGGATTAATTCATCCAAACGTGTTAAAATACGGCGGTATTGATAGCGAAAAATATTCCGGATTTGCATTTGGATTTGGACTTACAAGGCTAGCAATGCTTAAATACGGCATAAATGATATTAGACATTTTTACAGCGGCAAATTAAAATTTTTAGAACAATTTTAAAATAAGACAATTTTATATAAAAAGTTTTTCGGAGAGTTCTTTATGAAAATAAAAGCTATTATTCCCGCCGCGGGTTTTGGCACAAGATTCCTTCCAACAACTAAATCTGTGCCTAAAGAATTATTACCTATTGTAGATAAACCGGCAATACAATATGTTGTTGAAGAGGGAATTAATTCGGGAATAAAAGATTTTGTTATAGTTACAAGCAAAAATAAAAAAGCAATTGAAGACCATTTTGATAATTTTTCAGAACTAGAAACAATATTAAAAAATCATAAAAATGAATCTCTTTTAGAAATATCTCAAATAATAGAAAAATCTAACTTTTTATTTATACGGCAGAGAGAACAACTTGGTCTTGGTCATGCAATATGGACCGCTAGATCTGCATTTAACGATGAGCATGTTGCCGTATTTTTACCTGATGATATATTTACATGCGAAATTCCGGCAATGGCACAACTCATAAAAATAGCAACACAAGAAAAATGTAATGTCATTGCTGTTCAAGAAGTACCAAAAGAAGATGTTTCCAGATATGGAATTATAGATGTCAGAAGACAATTGTCTCCAAATTTATTTCATGTAAAAGATCTAATTGAAAAACCTGCAATCAATAAAGCACCCTCAAATTTAGCCATTATTGGCAGATATGTTTTATCTCCAAATATTTTTTCATCTTTAGACAATTTACAATTTGGTGCCGGTGGTGAAGTGCAATTAACCGATGGAATACAAAATTTATTATTATCAGGAGAAAAAGTATTTGCTTACAAAGTTCAGGGACAAAGATTTGATGCCGGAACAATTTTCGGATGGCTTAAAACAAATATTGAATTTGCTTTAAAACATCCGAAATATTCAAAAGATACTATAGAATATCTATCTATGCTTGATAAAGAATTTTTAATAATGCAAAGTAAAGCCGATGCATTAAAAAAGAAGGTAACAAAATTAAGTTTTTAATTTTATTATTGTTTTAATTAAGTGGCGGATTGGCAGACCTTAAGCTTTTTATATAATCTTGTTCTTCTAGTATTTGTTTTTCAAATATTTCGTCTTCTGTTTTTTGTTTTTCAAGATTCTGAATTTCATAATTCTCAACCGGTGTTATGGGTCTAGAATCTGATTTTTCTAATTCAATTCCCATTACGTTCGAAAAAATAAAAATAGCGCCAATAAATAAATATTTAAAATTCATAAAATCCCCCGGAAATAACAAAAGGGCTAGAACTAAAAATCTAGCCCTTTATAAATTAAACTTTTTTTATATCTTTTTTATTCCTCTGTTTTCCCAGTATTGAGATACAATTCCCATAGAACCGGTAACACAAAGTAACCCATCTCTTTGGTCAACAACAGATTTTGCAGCTTCAAACGCAACTTCAAAAGAACTATAACCTTTAGCTTTTATATCCAGAGCCTTAGCTTTTTGTTCCAGATCATTTACATCTTTACTTTGTCTATCTTTTAAAGGTACAAAATAAACATAACCGCTAATTTTTTTACTAAAATATCGAATTAGTTTTAATAACTCAAGTTCATCAATATTTCTATCAACACCAATTATTAAAGCAAAATCTTTTAATGGTTTTTGGTAATGCAATAAACGAAGACCCAAAAATAAGTTCTCAAAACCATCCATATTATGAGCACAATCAAGCAAAATAGTTGGTTTTTCTTTATCCAATATTTCAAATCTGCCTTTTAACAAATTGAATTGAGATGTCCAAAAACTTTTCAATGTTTTTATTGGATTAATTTCTGCATTTCGTTTAGCTTCCAATGTAGGTCTACCGCGTTGTCCCTTTTGAGTTGCAAGTAGATTACCCCTGAGTAATGGCGAAAATTTTTGTTTTATATTTTCAACATAAATTTGAGCAATTCTTTCACCTAAAGAAACCGTTCTTCCGTATAACTGTTCATAAATATATGGTAAATTTGCAAGTTTTCTTATAGGCATGGACCATTTTCCACCTTTTTCTTCAACAATTTGCTTCATTTTTTGCAAGCGTAATTTACTCTGTTCTGCTGAAATAAACCAGGCATTAGGTCTTACTATTTCAAGCATTTCTTTTGAAATTTCATCTAAATCGTTGCCAAGTAATTCTGCATTGTCTTGAGCAATTCTGGTAACCGAAGATATTATTGGATTACAAAAATTAGTTGCATCATATCTTCCGCCAACACCAACTTCCATTATTATTAAATCAATATTTTGACTTGCAAAATAAACTAACGATGCCATTGTTAATATTTCAAATGCAGTCGAATCGATTGCATTTTCAATAGCAACATCCAAAACAGTATTTAAAGCATCTGTAAAATCTTTATTTGATATTTGCTGATTATCTAAAATAAATCGTTCATTATAATTTAAAAAATGAGATGAATATGCAACACCGGCATTAAATCCCTCATCTTTTAAAAGTTTTGTTGCAAAATGTATGGATAAACTTTTACCTGTAGCTCCACCAACAAGAATTATATCCTTTTTAGTAGAAACATTATCTAAAAGTAAATCCAGTTTTTTCATTCTTTTTATAACTTCAGGTGTATAATCATAAGGACGTAAAGAATCAAGCAACTGTATTATTTGACCATAACTTCTACTTTTCTCCATTCCGGTCTTATTCATTTTTTTTATTACTTGAGTTGATGCGTCCATAAAAATTCCTTCTATTAAAAAAAATTTCCAATTTGTTTAATTCTTTTTAAAATTAATTAGATTTATTATATAATATTTTGTAATCTTTCACAATCGGGGTTAAATGCACACAAATAGAATTGGATTTGTTACAAATAAAAATAAATATTTACACCAAGAGACTAAATTTAGACAATATTTTTGTTATTTTATTAAAAAATAGGGTTTTATGAATATATTTAAGAATAAAATTATCTATTGGTCAGAAGACGACTCTATAAGAAAGCTTTATGATTCTATTTGTAAAGATGAGATTTCAATCAGCTCTACAGATACTATTTTGGGTTTTTTAGGTAATACAACACAAAATAGCTTTGATAAAATAGTTAAACTTAAGGGACGCAAAGAAGATAAACCTTTTTTAATATTAATAGATTCTTACGAAAAAATTTTTAATTTTGTAGACAAAGAAACCATAGATAATCCAAAAATTTTAAATATTATTAAAAATTTTTGGCCGGGACCTTTAACAATAATTTTTAATGCAAAAAAAAACACACCCGATTTTTTATGTTCAAAAGAAAAAACTATTGCATTAAGATGTCCAAAACATGATGGATTACAAAAAATTTTAATTTTTTTTGATGGATTATTTTCAACAAGCGCAAACAAATCGAATGAACAGGTTGCAGCCAATTTAGAAGATATAAATATCGATATTATTAATAATACAAAATATATTGTTATAGATAAAAATAATATTGACACAAATTACAAATTAGATCAGACTCTACCCTCTACAATCTTAGACATTACAAATAGAAACTATATAAAAGTGGTCAGAGAAGGAGCCATTTCAGTAAAGGAGCTAAAAAAAATTTATGGAGAAGATTTTGTCAAATAATGATGCATACCAATTAATTAACAATGTAAATAAAATAACTCTTTTAACACACTATAGACCGGATGGTGATGGGATATCTGCCTGTTGCGCACTTGAATCTTTTTTAGAAAAACTAGGCAAACAAGTTGAAACAGTATTTCCAAATAATCCGGAATTTCAATTTAAACGAACTCCAAAAATTGTTTACATAAATAAACACGTTATTACGCCGGAATTATTAATAGCTGTTGATACTGCAAACTATGAACGATTATATTATCCAAAAGAATTTAAAAACATTCCAATAATCAATATAGATCATCATATAAGCAACACCATAAAAGGTAAATATAATTTTATAAATGCAAATACATCTAGTACGTGTGAAATTTTATTTGATTTACTTAAATATTGGAATAAAAATTTAATAGATAAATATATAGCGGAATGTTTATTATTTGGAATACTTTATGACAGCATGATTTTTCACACTCAATCAACATATCCGGCAACGTTACGCATATCAGCAGAATTAATGGAGTTAGGTGCCGATCTTTATAAACTTAAAACAGAACTAATAAGTGATAAAGATCCTAAAATAATAAATCTTTGGGGAAAAGTACTAAGCAATATTCAAATATCAAAAAGCGGTAAAGCTGCTTGGGCAAAAATTACACAAGATGATTTGAAAAAAAATAATCTTTCCATTGCCTCGCTAATTGGATTTAATAATTTTTTATCTCAAATTTCCGGCGTGGAGTATACATTGCTTTTCTATCAAACAGAATCCGGACAAACAAAAGTTTCCTTAAGATCTAAAACTGAAGATGTAAATAAATTGGCTCTTCCTTTTGGTGGAGGTGGACATAAAAATGCCGCTGGAATTTTAAGTAATGAACCAATTGATAGTTTAATAGAAAAAATAACCTCTAATTTATAAAAAATTTGATTTAAAATATAAAAATTTGCAAAACTAAAACGTAAATTTGATTGGTTTTAGTTTTGCAAATTTTATTTTATAGGGGGAGTAATGAAAAAATATGGTTTTACAATGATCGAACTTATGATTGTTGTTTCTATTATTGCATTTTTAGCAACTATTTCTATTCCAAGATATTTTAATTATTATGCAAAAGCTAAGCAAGCCGAAGTTTCAGTAAATTTGGCGTCACTGCACACAGCACAAGAAGCATATTTTGCAGAGCATGGACAGTATGGCAAAGAACTTTCAGGGCCAAATGGAATAGGCTGGAAACCTCAAGGATATAAAGGTGGCGGTAAAAATGAAAATTTCTATTACACCTATGGATTTAACTTTGACGGAGCTCAAGAAGGTATACACTATTTTACCGGAAAATTGGGAGCCGGAAAAGAAAATTTAGGTAATACTTGTGCAGATAAAGCTAATTTTACAGCTAGTGCCGCCGGTGATATTTCCGGAAAAAATAAAATGGATTTATGGCAAATTGATCAAGATAGAAATATAAAACACGTTCAAAATGGAATTGAATAATTAAACAAAAAATTTATTAAATAAGATTTAAAGAAAAAGTACAAAATAGCCCCTAAAACTAAAAATGGGCCAAATGGAAATCTAATATCTTTTTCTTTTTTTGTAAAATATATATAAATCCCCATGACAATAACACCAATTATGCTGGATATCAAAATAGTAAACCAAACGCCAATAATACCCAGATATGTACCAATTAATGCTAAAAGTTCCATATCGCCCTGTCCTAAGCCATCTTTTTTCGCAAATAATTTAAACATTTTTGCAACAAACCATAAAACAAAATATCCAACAAAAGCACCTACTAAACTCTGAATAAAAGATATTTCCAAGAAATTAAAATATGAAAAAAACAATGCAACAGGAACGATATAAATAGAAAAAAATTGCGGTATTACCATTTCTTCCAAATCAGTTCTTGTAGAAACTATTAATGCTGAAAAAAATATAAAATAAGATAAAAAAGAAAAAATATTTCTTTTAAGAAAAATAAAATTATTTTGATCATAAAAAAAATAAAAAAACAAACAAGATAAAATCACAGAGGTTAAAATCTCTATAAATGGGTATAAATATGATATTTTGCTTTTACAAGTTCGACATTTAGCTTGCAAAATAAACCAAGAAATTACAGGAATATTATCATACCAGGCGATTAAACTATTACATTTATTACATGTAGACCGTTTTTGCCAAAAAGATTTATCATGAATAGATCTGTAGGCAATAACATTTAAAAAAGATCCCCAACAAAGAAAAAATATTATAATTATAAAAATAGCAATAACCAACATAAAAACTTATTTTTTTTAAAAAATTTACAAACAAAGAACAAATACGCTTTAATCAGTTTAAATAAATTTTAAATTATTTATATAAATTCTTTTTAGAGGGTATAAAATATGAAAAAATTATCTATTTTATTAATATTATTTTTATTACTACAACAAATAAATATCTCAGCAGATTTAGTAAAAATAGTAGGGGATGGATATCAAAAAAATATTTTGGAATTTGAAGCCAAAATAGCAAATAAAATTGAAGAAAAATTGAAAGATACAAAAACTGCAGCCGAGAGAAAAAAAGTTATAAATTATGTACACAGCGATCAAAAATTTGATCTAAAAAATGGTATATTTTGGGGTGATTGTTCTTGGCTTGCAAATGAAATATTGAAAGAAGTAAATCCTAAATTACATAAAAAAATGTTGAAATTAAAAGAAAGTGGAGATAATAATTTGCGCGCCTATGTTTATTATCACATTTTTAATGAAATATTAAGATTAAAAACAACAGAAAAAAACATGCTCGGAATTACAACCGATGATGCATTAAGTGAGCCAAATAACTGGATACATAATACAACGCCAAATGAATTAAAAAAAGAACTGGAAAAAAATTTAACAGATAAAGAAAAAATAAATAAAGCCGTAAAAAGCTACACGAAAAGATATAATTTTTTTAAAAAAATGCAAACTAAAGAATGGCAAAAAAATCTTGCTGATATAAAAAATGATTGGACTATAGTAACGCATGTAGACAATTGGAAGCCCGGAGATTTTTTAGTTGCATATTATAAAGTGAATAAAGGCGAAGCTGAAGAAGGTGAGATTGATAGTACCGGTCACAGCATGATGATAATCGGTTATCCAAAAAAGGTTGGTACAGGAGTTTATGAAATTGAAATAATGGATTCCGGACAAGGCCCTAGAATAGATGATAAAATCAGAAAAGGATCTGATGATGGAATAGGAATAGGCAAAATAAGAATCTTGGTAAATCCTGCAACAGAAAAACCAATTGGTTGGCAAACCAAAAAATCCGACTCTGAATGGAGAGATACCGGTGGAAGAATGATTGTCGGCCGAATGGAATAATTAATCTATTTTACTATTCCAGCTTTTAAAATATCATGTACGTGAACTAGTCCTACAACTTTTTTAAAATCATCAATTACTACCAAACTTGTGATATTGAAATTTTCCATGACTAAAAGGGCATCGTAGGCCAAAATATCTTTATTGATGACTTTTGGATTTATTGTCATTATATCTTTTGCTGTTTTTTCAAATATGGATGCTCCGCTTTGCATAGCCCTTCTCAAGTCTCCATCTGTAATAATACCCAAAAGGTTGTGTCTTGAATTAACAATAATCCCGGCGCCCATTCTTTTACTAGATATAACAAATAATAAATCTTCAAACTTTGTATCCAAACTTATAAATGGCAAGTCTTGATTAATTATCAAATTACTTACTTTTAATAAAAGTTTTTTTCCCAATGCTCCTGCCGGGTGAAATAAAGCAAAATCATTTTTATCAAATTTTTTTAGTTTACTAACAGTTACACTTAAGGCATCTCCAAATGCCATTGTAAGAGTAGAACTTGTAGTCGGGGCCAAATTCATTTGGCAAGCTCCTTGAGTAAATGGTAAAGTTACAGGCAAATCGACAAGTTTACTCAAAACTCCGGTTCCGCAACTAATTAAAGCTGTAAAATTTCCAAAATTTTTTAATATTTGTATAATTTGTTCTAATTCAACACCGGAACCGCTTTTAGAAAGTGCTATAAAAATATCATCTTTTTTAAGCATTCCCAAATCACCATGCAACGCTTCTGAAGGATGCAAAAAGATAGCCGGAGTTCCAGTACTTGAAAATGTTGCTACCAACTTTTGGGCAATAAGACCTGATTTTCCCATTCCTGAAAAAATAACTCTACCATTCGAATTTAAAATTTTTTCGACTAAATTAATTGAAGATATTGGAAAATAATTAATTAAATTAATTATTGCCTGAGATTCGATATTTAAAACATTTAGCATCTCTGTTTTAATATCATTTGAATATTTTGCAGGCAAAAGTTTTTCTTGCGACTGCACAAACATAATTAATCCTTTGGTAAATCTTTTACAGCTTCATCTAAAAGAGCATTAATTTTTCGCTCTTTATCTTTTGTTTCATCATAAAGAAATACTAAATTCGCAGCATATCTTGATGAAATAATTTGAGCCAAAGTCTTTCTTAATGAATTTTTATACAGTTTTAGAATTGGTAAAGCTTTATCAAAATCTGATTTATCTGCATATGTTGAAAAATAAACAAAACAAATTCCATAATCATTAGATAAAGTTACTCTTGTAACAAAAACCTTCATTAAGTCCGGTTCGTCGAGAGCTAATGTTCTAATTAAATTAGATATTTCATGAAAAAAAAGGGAGGTTTTTTGCTCCCTTTTTTTATTTGATGGTTTAAAGTCCATAATTCTACTTTAAGTATGCTTCAGGATTTCTCATGAAGTTATTTTTTATGGCTCGCATTAATTTTTTGCGTTTTTTTTGAGTAGTTGGTTCATGATAAACCACTCTCTTCATATCTCGAATTACACCTTCACGCTCAATTTTTTTCTTGAGTTGTCTAAGACTTCTTTCAAGATTTTCGCCAACGCCAACTTCTATGTTGTAAACCTTTTTCATAGGTTGAAAACACCGCCTTTTAAAATGTTTATATTTTAATAAAACTAACAACGGTCTAATTATATGTTAGTTTTATCATTTATACAAGGCTTCAATCAAAATTTAAAATATAAAAGAGATTGTTCCCATAATTGTTGTATTTCTATAAACTAACCTACCGTTCATATGGGTTTGAAAACCAAGTCCCACTTGTAATCCCGGGGTAAATTCATAGTTTACGCCACCTTGAAACATTGTACTTCTCCATTCAGCATTTTTTTCATTAATTTCGGGTAAAAAATAAGCATTTCTTGAAGAATCACTTTCATTCATTTTTATTTCATCTCTATGATGTTTTAAATAAATGACATCAAGATATGCTGAAAAATCATCTATAAAGTATGGAGCATAAACCGAGGCATTAAAATACCATGAAACTCCAGGATCAATCGTTACTCTTGCCTTCCATGGGAAAATACCCTGCTGATTTTTATCATTTGCTATTCGCTGATTATTCAATGTTCGTTTAAAAAAATGAGCAAAACCACCACCGACGCCAAGTTGTACTGCATCAGGGATATCAAAATTTATTGAGCCGTCGACTGTAATTCCCCAAAAGCCATTATTACCGGTAGGAAGAGAAAATGCTACATCCGGATTTTTTTCTTTACCGGTTGGCAGCCAAGCGCCTACAGCCAAATATGGAACCAAATTTACAACATGCTCGTCATCTCTATCCATTAATTTAAAGGCATCTCTATAGTAAAGTTGTACAAACGTATCTTCCAAATTTATTTCTTGTCTAGACGCAATATCAAGTCCCAATTCTTTGCAAATTGCATCCATTTTTTCATATTTTGTTAAATATTTATAGACCATATCCGTATCATCAACACCGGCAGGCAAACCAAATGAAGGTGTCGTTCTGTAATCAACCAATCCTGTCTTTATATTAAGTCCAAGCCCAATCTTTGATACAAAGTTTAATTCCAAACGAATTCCCATCTTTTCAGTATCAACGTAAGTTGTTGGCATTTTAGCTTTGTATGCAGAACTATTAAAACTACTTGATAACGTATAATCATAAACTAAATCTTTCTCATCAAAATCAGATACGGGTGGATTATTTTCTCTTTGATTATCTAAAACTCTCCAAGCGTCACTTAATCTTGGGTAATATCCTTGCGTTGTAGCGTCCGGAATATATGGCTGATCGCCGCCGACAGCTTGTTCTAAAGCAAATGGTTTGATCGTAGAAGATGCACTAATTAATGTTTGCGCATTATTGCGACCATAAAAAAGTCCCGCCATATTCCACCAACCAAAAATATCACCTTCCGGTGTTTTTTCACCCTCTTTATTTCTGGCATGAGAAGTAGTTTGATAAAAAGGCGAGATATGCAATCCAGCTTCAATCGAGCCACTTTCTATTTTTTTATAATATTTATTGGTACCTTGTATCGTATGATAAGCAAACGGATCATATTGATTATACATTAATGTTGAATAAACAAATTCAGGAACAAATATAATCAACAACGAAATAAATAATAATTTTGAAAAAAAATTTGAGAAAAAAAATTTCATTTGGCAATCCCTTCTACTTTTTTATTAAAGTCACAATGTTTTATATCAATATTAAAGTTAATAGGTCAAGATCTTCAAAATTTATCACCTAAATATTGATATTGTATAAGAATTTAAAATAACAAAATTTAACCCAGTTTCAAATAAAGTTTTTTTTTGTTATTTTAATTGTTATTAAAAGCAAACTATTATTTAAAATAAATATTAAAAAAACATGTATTGTAAATATTATCAAGCAAACAGCTTAAAACATATGACCTGGTTCGTATTTGGAACATTTAGAAATGAAGAAAATGTTGCCTTTGGCCGAACATTGGATAAAAAAGAATCTTTGTTAGAATTTTTTGTAGCCCCTGCATATGAAGAAAGATTTTTAAAGATAATGAAATATCTTTCAAGCAAAGGCTACATTTTTAATCTTAAAGAGGCTGAAAATAGATTAAAAGATTAGCTTATTTTTTTTAATCTTGACGCTATCTCTTTATCCGGCAAAATTTCAAATAAATCATGAACCGAGACACCATTAAATTTTCCTGTCAGCAAATATCTTACAGTTCCAAAAATCTCTTTCATTGAAAGTTCATAATCTTTAGCATCTGCTTTTATATTTTGTAAAAATATTTCAGTTTTTTCACAAACATCGCAATGCTTATTAATAATTTTTAATATAAATTTTGTTTTATCGTCACCAAATTGCTTTTTAATTTCGTCTATTGACACTTTAGGCTGATTAAAATAAAAATTTAAAACTTCACCGATATCTTTTAGAGTTCTTAAATCTGTTTTTATTTTTGATAAAATAAATTCCAATTTTTTATCATCTAAAGTTACGCTTTCTTCTATTTGCTCATGTAAAAACGGCTTTACCAATCGTACAAGTCTGTCTGCAGGTGTACGCTCAATCCACTTATGATTAACCCAATGAAGTTTTTCCAGATCAAATTTAATAGAACCTGTAGATGATACTTTTTCAAATTCAAAATTTTGTGTAAGTTCACCAATACTTTGAATTTCATCTTTAAAAGAATTTCCCAATAATGCAACAAAATTTAAAATTGCTTCAGGTAAAAATCCGGCCTCTTTTAACTCTTGTATTCCAAAACCAAAATCACGTTTTGACATTTTTTTACCATCAGAATTCAATAACATTGGTAAATGCCAAAATTTTGGCAACGGATATGAACACGCATAAAATAAAGCCGCTTGCATTGCCGCATTTGTAAGATGATCTTCACCTCTTATAACATGTGTAATTTGCATTAAATAATCGTCTACAAAATTGGAAAATAAAAATGTAAAAGATCCATCTTGTCGAGTTAATGCAAAATCTGAAAAATTTTTCATTTCAAATTTTATAATACCGCGCTCCATACTATCTATTTCTACAACCGAATCCTGATTAACTTTAAATCTCCAAATAAATGGAATACCGGCAGCAATTTTTTCTTTTATTTTATCATCTGACAAATGCAAACATGTTCTGTCATATCTGGGTGGCATATTGTTGGCAATTTGTGCTTCCCGTTTTTCTTCAAGTTCTTCTTTACTGCAAAAACATCTATAAACAAGCTGATTGCGAATCATATCATCAAGCTGTTTTTGGTACTTTGCTGTACGTTCAGACTGAAAATATGGCCCAAAATCTCCTCCAATCATAGGACCTTCATCATATTTTAAAGATAGCCATTTTAAAATTTCAACTATACTTGATCCTGATTCGTCTATATTTCTATTTTGATCGGTATCTTCTATTCTTAAAACAAATGTTCCCTTTTTTTGATGCGCAAAAAGATAGTTAAGTAGAGCAGCACGCACATTTCCTATATGCATAAATCCCGTAGGGGATGGTGCAAATCTAACTCTTATTTTTTTTAACATTTTTTACCTTTTCAAATAAAAGAAAAAATTCTAGACTAGCCCTTGTATATAAAGTTATTTTATCCATTTATTTAAAAAAAAATAATTATCATGAAAAAAAATATAAAATTTAAAAATATATTGGATTCAATAGGCAACACGCCTATAGTTCATTTGGACTTTTTAAACTCTGAATTTGGAATTAAGCCTACGGTTTTAGCCAAACTTGAATTTTTAAACCCTGGCGGAAGCGTTAAAGATCGCTCTGCTTTTTTTATGGTAGAGCAAGCTGAAAAAGAAGGTTTATTAAAACCGGGCGGAACTATCATAGAAGCAAGTTCGGGAAATCAAGGTATTGCACTTGCAATGATTGGTGCAGTTAAAGGTTACAATGTAATTATAACCGTACCGGACAGAACAAGCGAAGAAAAAGTTGATGCACTACGCGCTTACGGTGCAACAGTTTATTTATGTAAAAATACAGATACGCTTGAAGACCCGGAAGGTTATCATACAAAAGCAGAAATTTTACATAAACAAATTCCAGGCTCTTTTATGCCCAACCAATATTACAATAAAGCAAATCCAAAGGCTCACTATGCAACAACCGGAAAAGAAATATGGGAACAAACTGAAGGGCAAGTAACTCACGTTATAGTTGGAGCCGGAAGCTGCGGAACAATTTCAGGTGTTGGCAAATATTTAAAAGAAAAAAATAAAAATATAAAAATTATAGGTGCCGACGCCGCAACAAGTGCATATTCAAGTAAAAATCCAAAAGCATACATGTCTGAAGGAATTGGAATCGACATAATAACAGACACATTTGACGCTTCGGTTATAGATCAAATAATTCCAGTAACCGATGAACAAGCTTTTTCTTCTACAAGATTTTTGGCTCAAAGAGGTTTTCTTGTTGGTATAAGTAGCGGTGCAGTACTACAAGCTACATTAAACTATTGCAAAGATTTAAAAGAATCTGATATTGTAGTAATAGTTTTTGGAGATTCGGGAAAATCTTATTTAAAAAAGGTTTTTGGATCAAGTGCTTTATTTAAAGATGCTATATTTTCAAATGACTTGATTCAAAATCAAGTCGGGAATGACAAAAAAGAAGAAAAAGAATTTTAATATAATAAAGAAAAAAATGGCTGAAAATTTTTACAAGTATGAATCACTTGGTAACGATTTTATTTTAATAGATTATTTTTACAAAGATGCTGATTTTTTAAAAGAAAAGCTTAATGGTCCTATTTGGAAAAATTTTGTTATAGATTCGTGCAATAGACATTTTGGAATTGGTGCTGATGGAGTTTTGGTTTTAAAAAAAGATATTTCCGGCAATTATCCGGAACTTTTAATTTTTAATTCCGATGGAAGCCAAGCCGAAACGTGTCTTAATGGTTTACGCTGTGCAGCGCTACATCTTAGAGAATATCATGATATTAATAAAATTTTTACATTTAAAATGGGTAAAAAGCTTATAAATTGCACAATAAATAAAAATATTATTACAACAAAAATTTCAGGTCTGGTGTATTCCGGTTCGAAACAAATAACTTTAAATAACAAGTCGGAATTTCATGGCCACGTTGTTAATGTTGGAAATCCACATTTTATAATTACAAAAAAAGTTACGCCCGATTGGGTAGAAAAATATGGAAAATTTATAGAATCTCATGAACTATTTTTAAATAAAACAAATGTAGAATTCGTTTGGCTAAATTTTGATCTAAATAAAAATACAAAATCTATTTCTAATTATAATGTTCTTGTATATGAAAGAGGTGTTGGCCCAACACTTTCTTGCGGTTCCGGTGCAAGTGCCATTTGCTGGTTTTTATACAAAACTAGAAAAATAGTAACTTCTCAAAAAATAACCTTAAACTTTCTAGGCGGATACATAATTTGCTGGATCGATAAAAATGAATTTGTAAATCTACAAGCTAAGGCTAGATTGGTATTCAAAGGACAAATATAAAAAACCCTTTTACTTAAAAGCACAAATTTTGGTAATATATACAGATATAATAATATTTTAACACAATGCGAAGGGTTAAATTAAATGCAAAATAGTATCATTACGCTATTGCCTCCAATTATTGTCATAACTTTGGCATTTTTTACACATAGAATTATTTCATCTTTAGTTATTGGTCTTTTAACCGCAAGTTTAATTTACAATAACTTTGCAATTATAGATTCGATCAAAAATGTAATAAAAGTTATTTGGGACACATCCCAATTACAAAATTTAACATCTATAAATGGATTATTTGAAAGTAACAGTATTTTACTATTTTTATTTTTAATAATTTTGGGAATACTTATAACATTATTAAGTCATTCCGGAGGGTCTCAAGCTTTTCAAAATTATATAAACAAAAAAATAAAAACATCACAGGGTGCTCAGATGGCAAGCCTTCTACTTTCAAAACTATTTTCAATTGATGATTCGTTTAGTTGTGTTTCAGTTGGCTCAATAATGCGACCAATAACAGATAAGTTTAAAGTATCAAGAACAAAATTAGCTTTTTTAATAAACTCTTTGGCACCGGCTTTAGCTGTACTAATTCCAATATCAAGTTGGAGTGCCATAATAATTCTTAATATAAATAATGCAAAAATATCAGATATATTAAAAACCAAGCCCTTAATATATTGCGATCCATTTTATTTATATCTTGGTGTAATACCATTTACATTTTATTCTATCATAACAATATTATCTTCATGGTTTATAATAAAAAAGAATATATCATTTGGTATTCTTAAAAAACATGAGACTATTGCAAATTCGACAGGAAATTTATTTGGCGGAAAAGAACCGGATAAAATTAAAGATCAAGAATTAACAACGCCGGAAAATCAAGCTCATATTTTTGATTTTATATTTCCAATAATATCTTTGATTTCATCAATAGTTATATTCATGCTTTACACTGGAAAGTTTTTTCTTTTTGGCGGATCCAATAATTTTATAGCAGCTATAAAAGATAGTCACCCGGTATTGGCATTAATGCTTGGATCTCTATTTACATTATTATTAACACTAATTCTTTTAAAGATTAGAAAAACAATTAAATTGAAAAATTTAGGTCTAATAACATATGAAGGCGCAATGCTTTTGGCCCCTGCAATTATAACGCTAATTCTTGCATGGTCTTTTTCAGAAATTTTAAATAGCCAATTATTAACCGGAAAATATTTGGCGTCTGTTTTATTAAAATATGTAAATTTAAAATTTTTACCTTTAATGATGCTATTAATTACAACAATAATATCGATAGGAATTGGTTCAGCTTGGGGTGCAATGGCAATTATGATTCCAATAGCAGTAAATATGCTCGCTTCATTTACAAATATAGAAAGCCCTATCCCTGTTCAACAGTTACCTATGATTTATCCACTGTTGGGCGCTATTCTTTCCGGAGCCGTATCTGGAAATCATTTATCACCAACATCAGATACTATAATAATTTCATCAAGAAGTTGTGGAATAAAATTAATTGATTTGGTTAAAGCTCAAGCCGCTTATAGTTTTCCTGTTTTATTTTCAAGCGCAATTGCATTTTTATTGTCAGGATTAATTATAGAAATAACACCGCTACCTCTGGTTTTTGCAATATCTTTATTTTCCGGATTATTTACAAATTTTATAATTTTAAAAATTAGAAATAAAAACTAGATTTTTATGGTAAAAAAAATTATTTTAATATCAACAATAATATTATTATTCTCTTCATACTATTTTTTTAATAAAAATACCAACAAAATAAATGATGAAATTTTAATAATTGGTACAAATGCAGAATATCAGCCATTTTCTTTCGTAAAAAACAACAAAATTTCAGGTTTTGATATTAGTTTAATAAAAAAAATATGTAAAAATCTTAGCAAAAAATTTGAATTAAAAGATCTACCATTTGATGTTTTAATTCCAGAAATACAACGAAATTCAATTGATATTATCGCTGCGGGGATGACCCCAACAAAAGAACGGGAAAATGTTCTTTGTTTCTCCAAATGTTATTTCGCAGGAGATCCACTCGTAATCGTTTCAAATAAAAACAATCCGTTTAAAACAGTTGATGAGTTAACAGACAAAAATGTTATAGTAAATGATGGATATACAGCCGATTTTTATGTTTCATCTATTTCTAACATAAATGTAATTCGTTTATCAAATCCAGCATCAGCATTTTTAGCTTTAGAATCAGGAAAAGCGCAAGCATATGTTGCAGCAAAATCAACAGTTACTCCATATCTTAAACAATATGACAAAAATTTTATTTTAAATATTATTCCAAATACGGAAGAAAAATATGCTCTGGCAATTTCTCGCAAAAACAAAAATCTAATACCTCAAATTAATTCATGTATAGATCAAATGGAAAAAGATGGGACTTTAACTAAATTAAAAGAAAAATGGGGACTTGCTTAATGGATATTTTTTTTATAAAAGAATCGTTATTTTTTTTATTACGCGGCGCATTCATAAGCTTACAGATTGCATTTATAGCTTGTATGATTGGATTAACATTAGGAACAATTTTAGCGCTTATACAAACTGGCAAACAGAGGTTTTTAAAATTTATTGTAACCACATATGTGACAATAATTCGTGGAACACCTATGTTAGTCCAAATAATGATTGTTTTTTATATTTTCCCTCAATTG
>JAHIKO010000050.1 GCA_018897535.1 Candidatus Dependentiae bacterium | reverse complement strand
ATTATTAACCTTTTTAATAATCCAGATAAAAAATTTTATAATTTAGACGGTACTCGTGGAGAAATGTATGGAGAAATATTCAAGAATGAACTTATAGATAAACTTGAATATGCTGATAAGCGTAAAGTAAGATCTGCAGAAGTTTTACATAAAATTATTAGAGATTTATTTTCAAAGCAATTGAAAGTAAGAATTGCTGAAGAAGCAAATAACGAAGAAAAAAGAAACGCTTTTATTCAAAATACTATTAATAAAATAATTGCAAAAAACAATGTTATAAATAATGAAGAGCTTCTTTATGCATATTCTTTGATTGAAAAGAATATTAAAGATGGGTTTTTGACGTATGAAAAAGCTGATGAAGTTGCTGTTCTTAAAAATGTAGATGTAGCTAAAACTCTTTTAGGAGAATTTACAGTAAATACAGATTTTTTTGCCAAAGGTGCCGTGGGTAAGGATATTTTTGATTTAACTAGATGTACAGTAAACAGTACTTTAAATTTTATATCAAAAAAGAATGCAGTATTAGCATTTGAAAAACCTGTAAAATTTAATGATATTAAATTAACAACACACATGAATTTTAAGGGTGAAAAAGGTGCAGAACTTGTATTCAAAAATGATGTAACATTTGATAATTCAATATTTGAAAAAGGTTCAAATGATAAAAAGGTTATGTTTTCAAATGTAAAATTTGAAAATGATTTGAATTTTAGAAATGTTACTATTAATAAAGGTGTAACTTTAGATTTTGAAAATGTAAGCATCGATGGTACCTTGGATTTATCGGGTGTAAAATTAGAAGGATGGATTTCCTTTATTAATGTTTCATATAAAGCATTAAAACTTGGTGATAATTTTTACTTAAAAGCAAACAAGAGTAATACATATAGAACATTAGGTATTAAAAATGTTACCAGTGTTCTTGAACTAAAAAAATATATTTTAAACAAAGTTTTGGTATCTTCTGTAGAAGGTAAAGATGTATTGATTGAAAAGATAAATATTGTTGAAGGTATGGACGAAAAGAGTAAAGCTTCGGAGCGCGCAGAAATTTATATGCAATTGAAAAAGGATAAAATGATTAGTGGAGAGAATTTCACTTATGAAAATTATATAAGAGCATATTCCATACCATTTAATTTGGCTGCATTGAAAGATAAAACTATTGAGGCTCCAAGTTATGATGTTATAGATTTTAGTCATGCTCTAATTGGCGGAACTTTAACTTTTAAACAAGATTTAAACAATTCTCCAGTTTTATGTCCAGTAGATTTTAATGGTATCAAATTAACAACACATATGAATTTTAATGGTGATTCAAAAGAAAAACCACTAGTATTCAAAGAAGATGTTTCATTTGAAGGTGCTGAATTTAAAGGTGGAACATTTTCAAAGACAGTTTTATTTAAAAATGTTACTTTTGAAAAAAATCTAAATTTCAACAATGCAAATATAAATAAAGACGTAACGATAAAATTCGAAAACGTAAAAATTAATGGTTATGTCACAACTGCAGGTATAAAAGGCAATGGTATTATTGACATAATAAATACAGAAGCAGACACAGAAAAGAAGATAGAAGATGCCTTTAAAGATTGGGAATTTAAAAACAAATAATTGAATAAAGTACAATTTTATAAAAATTGGTATACATAATAAACTGGGCTCGGTAGAAATACCGGGCCTTTTTATTTTCTTTTAAAATTCTTTTCAACAAAACTTTTATTTAAAATCCAAGTAGTTGGTCTGCCATGAGGACAAAGTAACGGGTTGGTTGTATTTGATAATTTTTTAACTATATTCTCCATTTGATCAAAGCTTAAAGTATCTCCGGCTTTAACTGCAGCTTTGCATGAAATTTGTGCATGAACTTTGTCATTTAACTTTTTACGAAAAGCTTCTTCGTCAAGATTTGAAAATTCTTTAATACTTTCCAAAATCTCAAAAACCAGCTCTTTTAATGATTGATTCTGAATTTTGGGTGGACTTGATTTTATGGCAATCTGATTTTTGCCAAAAAGCTCAAGCTCAATGCCTTGTTTATTCAAAAATGGAATAGCAACTTTTATAGTTTCTATATCTTGTTCATTCAAATTTATAATTTCCGGAAACATTAATCTTATTCCCGATTTATTTTCAAAATTTTGTGCCAACTCATCATAGATAATTCTTTCATGAGCTGCGTGTTGATCTATCAAAACTAAATTATCGTTATTTTCTGAAATTATATATGTGCTTAAAAATTGTCCTATAATTTTAAACTCGGGTCTTGTTTCAATGGTTTCTATTTTATAAATGGTAGATTGCTCCGGCTCAAATTCTAACTCTCTTGGACGCAATATATTTGATCTAATTTTAGTTTCTTCAAGTGCTACAAATGGCGAAGCAAAATCTTGAGCAATTTCTTGGCTTAATTCTTGGGTATAAAAATTATTTTTAGCAATATTATTTTCAGTTGTGGCGTAAGTTATATCACTTTCGTGAAAATTCGTTTGGTTATTTATTGAATTTGTTTTTCCCAGCAAATTTTTTATATTATTGTCTAAGCTTTCTTTTACTAAATTTTGTAAAAAATTATTTACGGTATTGGGTTTTAAAAATCTGACCTCTTCTTTTTTGGGATGTACGTTTATATCTACAAAATCAGCCGGAACGTTTATAAATATGAATCCGGCCGGAAAGCGCATTGGCGGCAAAACACCTGAATAACCTTTCACCAATGCTTTTGTAATTTCTACATCTTTTATGTATCTGTTGTTAACGAAAATAAAAATTTTATGTTTACCATATTGCCAAAAGTTATGATTTGAAATTAGACCTGTAATTTGGATTTCTTTTAAATCTTTTTCAATTAAACTTATTAAATTTTGGCCAAAATTGTGTCCAAACAACTGAGAAACCCTATCATTAAGTTTTTCAACTGCAGGTGCATTTATTATTAATTTTTCGTCTTTATATAATTTAAAATGAATATTTGTGTTGCTTAAACAAAATGCATTGAACGTATTTAATATCTGATTCCATTCGGTTTCATCTTGTTTTAAAAATTTTTTTCTAACCGGTATGTTATAAAACAGATCGTTTATTTGTAAATCGGTTCCCGTTGCACATGATAAATTTTGTTCAGATAAAAGTTTATTTTCGCTGTATTCAATTTTAACGCCGAGTTCGCTATCGATTGTTTTTGTAATTAAAGTGACTTTGCTTACGGTGCTAATGCTTGCTAAAGCTTCACCCCTAAAGCCAAAAGAATGTATATCAAGTAAATCGTCCAGTTTATCAATTTTGCTTGTAGCGTGATTTATAAAACAAAGCTTTGCATCATCAACTGTCATGCCGCAACCGTTATCTAAAATTCTAATTAATTTTTTACCGGAATCTTCTATATACAAACTTATCTGCGTGCTTTGTGCATCAATTGAATTTTCAATTACTTCTTTTACAATATTGCTTGGTCTTTCAATAACTTCGCCTGCGGCAATTTTTAAAGCTTCTTGCGGAGCCAATATTTTTATTTTATTCATGATTTATTTTTTGTTTTTAATTGGGTTCATAAGCTCAGGGTAACCGTCAATTGATATGGTTGTGCTTACCGGTATGTTTTCGCTACCTGAAAAAATTATTTCTTCCGTTATTAAATTAAGTTTGGCTTGCACACATTTTGTCGTTATTGGAATATCTTTTGGATTAATTTTAGTTTGTTTTATTTCAACATTTCCTACAAATTTGCAAATTTTAGATTTTGGAAAAATTACAGCCATATCTGCGCAAATAGTTTTATTTTCATTTTGAACTACGACATTTTTTTTAAAAGTAATTTTTTCTATTAAAGATAAGTTGTCTTTAACTTCTTTATTAACTTGAGTGTTTTTATCCGTGTTTAATTTAACTTCAAGTTCTTGAGCCTTGGCTGTGCTATCGTCAGCAAATTTTACCAAAACATTTTCTTGATATGTAAAATTAAATAGATTTTTAATTTTCGAATCTTTGCAAACTGTAGCGCTATTACTGCTTATTTCTATTTTAGAAAACGGGTTTGGTTTGGCTGACAAATTTAATTTTGAAAAAAATAAGAAAATAAAAATAATTTTTGAAATAAAATTTAAATTCATAAAACTACTCTTTGTTTATTTTAAATTATTAAAGCCAAGAGATTATTGTTGTAATGACTCCGGCTATACCACCAAAAAGACTTGTTGCTGTTGTTGCAATCGCAGGAAATGCATCCCAAAATTTACCCCAATTCATAGTTGATGCTATTTGATCAATTTGTTCCAAAAATACGATTGTTTCAGATGCTGATATTATTCCTTTTAGTTGATATAAAACTATTATTATTGTTGCACATATTATAAGTTTTGGTGTCGAATGCATAACAAATTGTTCAATAGATTTTAAAATAGTTCTTTTGATAGTGTATTTTTCCGGTTTTTTAGCTGAAAGTTGAGCTAAAAGATTATTTAATAATTCTTTTTCTTGCACATTATCTATCTGAACATATGTTTCTTTTAGATTGTTTTTTAGTTCGCTTATAGCATCAGCTTTTGAGTTTTCTGACGATTTTATCTCTTCAAGTTTTTCAATCAACATATTTTGAACATCTACAGATTTTATAGTAAGTTTATTTTCAGCTTGAGCGAATGAATAGCTTTTGAAAATAAGAATTAAAAAAAATATTTTTTTAAATATTTTGTGCATAATTATCAGCTTTTTATTTTACTATCAAACTTAATTACTAACTATAACCGGTGTGCCATCAACATTATAAGTGTAACATTTGGCATTCGGATATTCTCGTCTAAATTCTTTTAAATATTTCATGTCACTTAAGCATAAGCACGGATCAGCTTTTTCATCAAATATTTCTCTTGTAACTTGTTCATAACTTTTACTTATTTTATTTGAATTTAAAAGTTTATCAGCTTTTTTGTTTTTAATCTTTTTAATTTCATAAATAATGGCAATTATCGAAATTAAAGATATTGCAGCTTTTGTTATTGTATGAGTTAGTGCATATTTTATTGCATTTTTGATTTTAGAAAAATTAGATATACTGCTATTTGATTCTATGAAATCTAAAAGTTTTTTAATTTCTTCTTTGTCTGATTCGTTCTCTATTGTTTTATATTTTTCTTTAAAAAAATCGACTAATTCTTTTTTTTGGTCCGGTGTTAAATTTTTAATATCTGATTTTGTTAATGTATGCTTTGATTGCGCTGCAACTAATTGCGTTGCAACCGTTTGCAGATCAAAAAATATTAGTATTAAAAATATATAAGAAAAATATTTCATGTTATTACACTTTTAAAATATAAAGTTTATTAAGGCACAAAGTGTAGTAAACTTTTTTAAAAATCACAAGTAGCTTATTGCAATTTGGTATGTATTTAACGCGAATTCGATAATTAATTAATCTAAAAACTATGTTTATTTTTAATTATAATTAAAGTTTTTTGCAAAATTAAATATTTAATTATCTAGTTCACGCTAATTAAAAAAATTCGAGTAGCGTTGCGAATGCAATGCGATATTATGGTAGCCCAATGCGTCTGCTTTGGGCGAAAGATGCTTGGGACTGGATCCTGAATCAAGTTCAGGATGACAAAAGCCTGCGGCGCACTTTAGCTATTTTTTGAGTATTTAAGCTACTTTTTGCTAAAAATTAATTATCGAGTTCGCGTTAAGATATAAATTCGATTGAGCGTTGCGTAGCAATGCGGTATTGTGGTAGAGGAGGGCTATCGCCCTCCGATTATTTTTATACTTTTTTAAAATGCATAATTCATACTAATATGAAACTCACTTGGCGATTCACCGGCAGCCTTGTCTCTATCAAGTTTATATCCCCAGTCAATTTTTGCAGGAACAGGTTGTGTTAAATTTAATCCAAAGCCGACAGCATGACGTAATTTAAATCTATCGCGTTTTATGTAAGCTCTATCTTCTTGCGTAATTGCATCTTTTGGCGTATCCCATCCGGCACCGGCATCATAGAAGAAATGCCCCTTCATTGAGTAGTCCGGAATCAATGGGAATATTAATTCTGCATTAAATTGGAACATATATTTACTTCCCATTGGACTACCATTCTGATCATTTGCGCCTGTAGTCCATGCAGGTCCGATGCTACCCCAAACAAAGCCTCTTACCGTATCTTGTCCACCCATATTGAATAATTCTTTATATGGTATAATTTTTCTTTTTTCAACTTTTGAAGCAATGCCGTCCGAATCTATTTGTGTAATATAATAAGTACCGCCAACAGGTTCAACTACACCAAATTTTGCATGCATACCCAAAACTAAATTGTCATCTCCGATTAACGGTGTATACCAGCTGCCTTCAAGTTCTGCCTTTAAAAAACTGTATTCTTCATTTACTGCAGGTGGTGCTAATTTGGTGTGTAAAATTGTTTTGTATCCGGAGTTTGGATAAACCTTATGATTACGTGTATCTTTTATCAAATCAAAACAAAGCCAAGCTAAAGTTCCTTCTTGAAATTTTTGTCTGACAATAGGTTCAAATATTGCTGCGTTTGGACCTTTTGCATGTGGATTATTATTTGAAATGCTTTCTATTCCAAGTTCTGTTAAAAATTGTAAACGTTTATCAAGTTGTGGTAAGTAAAAACCAAATCTTCCGCTACCTCCTGTTGTTTTTTCTTTTGGCATTACCGTAACGTTTGTCCATTGTTCATATTCTTCCCAGCGTTTATATATTGTTGCAAAAACGGATGAATCCGAATCTAAAATTGCCGGATCAAAAAATGTTGCGGATATGTCTTGAATATGATGTCTGCTTGCTTGAATTGTTCCGCCAACGTCAAAGCCTAATCCAAATAAATTTTTCTTTTCAATGTTACCGCGAACTTTTACCGATGGTTGTGGATTAAATCTGTCACTACCATAGGTTAATCCGATATTTGCACTTCCTGTTTTAGTTTCTTTTATGTTCATTTCCAAATTTGCTTTATCTTCACTTAGTCTGTGAATTTTCCAATTTACTCCGCCTCGTTCAAAGTAACTCAAATATTCAACATTCGCTTGTGAAGCATTTAATTTTTTGGTTGTAATAAGATCTCCCTCTTCAAGATCAATTTGTCTTCTTATTACTTTATCTCTGGTGTAAGTGTTTCCTGAAATATCTATTCTGTTTACATATATTTTTTTGCCTTTTTCAACGTCAAAATTTATTTCAACCGTTTTGGTTTGTTCATCAGGAATTACTTGCGGATAGACGTCAGCATTGATATAACCTAATTTACCCCAAAGATTTTTTAGATTTGTGATTGTTTCCAACATCTTTGATTGGCAGTATGGTTTGTTTTCATCAAGTGTAATATATTCACGCTGATCCGAGTCGGAAACTTCATCGTCAACGACAGTATTTATTTTTGCAATAATAAATTGGTCGCCTTCTTTTATATGAAATGTAACTTTAATTTTTTTATCTTGTTCTGAAAAATCTACATCAACTTTAGGCACACTTGTTGTAAGATATCCCAAATCTTTGTAAATATATTCAATTCTGTGTTTATCCATTTCAAGGTCGTCTTTTTTATATTTACCGGCATCATCTAAAAATCCTAAAAGCCATTCTTCGCGTGTTGAAATCATTTTTCTTAATTTGCGATCTGAAATTTGATTATTGCCTACAAAGTTTACACTGACAATAACCGATCTAATGCCTTCAGTTATTATAAATTTGGCAGAAGATTTTTTTTCTATTTTTGCATCAGGAATTATTTTTGTTTCAATTTTTATATTATGAAAACTCTCGTCTGCATACAATTTTTTGATGCCTGTTGAAATTTTTTCCAATGTTTCATCATCTATTGTAATCAATTTATCGAGTGCCAATTCTTTTCTTATTTTATCGGAGCTTATTGTTTTGTTGCCTTCAAACTCCAAATTTGCCAATAAATCTTTTTCTTCTACGGTAATAAATAAATTTACTTTTGAATTTTTTAAGATCTCTTTTTCTATTTTTATTTGTTTGAAATAGCCTAGTGAATATATGTTATTTATAGTCATTGCCGTTTTTGTTTCATCGAAATTTTCGCCAACTTTCCAAGGCAACTTATTTATTATTAAATATTTTTTTACGTGTTTATTACCAAAAATTTTTATTTTATTTATTTTATTTGAATTATCGTTTAAATCTGCATTTAAGATATTTGTATTAAATATAAGACACAAAAAAAAGAGTATAAAACTCTTTACGTTTAAATTTTTAGATAACATAAAGCTCCAAACAATCTCTCAATTTTTGAATTTTAATTTCTCATTAAAAAAATAGGATACAATTTTGTCAGAAAATTACCACTTATTTCTGTTATTTAAAAATTAATTTTGAGCTTGATAGTTTTTAATTGTATCAAATTGCTTAGTAACGGAAATATCTTCAGGTCGCCATTCAAGTAATTTTGTTTTAATTGAATCAACCAAATTTCTTGGTACGGTCATTTTATTTGTGGTCATTTTTATTTTTTCTTTGTGCTTAAATGCATAAACTTTTAAATTTCTGGCAGTTAATCTTAGGTTTATATCAATATCATTTGTAAATTTTGCCATACTTTTTACGGCATTTAATATTAATGGCATAAATGTGACGCACGGTATTATTTCAAGTGCATTTGCATCTTTATTTTTTGATTTTTCCCATGACACAAACCACATCTCTTTGTGAGATGGGTCCATGGTTTTTTTGGAAAACAAAACTTTATTTGAAAGTAATTTTTTTATAAAACCGTCATTGTGATTGCTATTATTTGTGGTTGTTTCAGTTTGTGCAAGACTAAATATTTTTTGAGATTCCAATTTATTTTTTCTAATATCTCTTTCTATCATAATTTTTATTTGGGTTATTTCAGGTTTAGTTCTTAATTTACTAAGATCTACTTTTTTCAAAATTTTTAATCTTTTTTTACTTTCTTTTTTTGTAGAAAATACATCCAGATCTTGAACAACATCTTCTTCAGAATAAATATTATAAATATGTCCGAAAAAATTATTTAAAACCAAAGGCTCCGTTTCCGGTTGAATTGGACATCCAAACATTAAGAGTTCACTAATTTTAAAATCTTTTTTTTCCGGAAAATAGTCCAAAAATTTTTGACCTTTTAAGCCTGTTAAACTACTCTTTTTGGGTAATGTTTTTATTTGTTCATACATTAATTTATAGGCTTCTTTTTGATCTTCATTTATCGCATTGTTAATTAAAAGATCTATATTTTCAAAATTATTCATAATGGCGTGTACGGCAGCTAAGTTTAATGCCAAATTGCCACCGTGACTGTGTGTAAGTATTTTAATTTGTACATTTTTCCCAAGCAATTTGTATTTATCTATTTCTTCAGATAAGGCATTATAAAATCTTATGGCTTCTTTTCGCCTTCTACTTTGACTTAATAGCCCACTCCATCCAAATGTATAGTAGTGATTATTAATTCTATTTTGATTTAGGCTTTGTTCTATTTGGTCGTAACCTTTAATTAATGGATATGCTGCGTAACGGGCGTTTGATATTGAGTTGAGATCAAATGATGGATTTATGGAAACAAGACCCTTTTGCATGATAGGTTGACTTGAATAAAATCCGGGGTCGTTTCTCATTTTAGATACGGTTTTTTTGTAAGTTGTTCCGGAAATATCATCTTTTATAACTTGAAAGAAGTTAATAAGTCCAATAACGGAACCAAATGAGCCATGAGTGAACACTGTAATTTGTTCAGTGGCACCTGTTGATTTTACGAAAAGTTGTTTTTTTGCTGCAGTTTTTAATCTAAAGACTATAACTGAAATAACAACTATCAAAAAAAACAATGATATTAATGTAAATAAAAATTTTAGTAGCGGGTTGTTTTTCTTTTTATATGCTTTTTTCATATTTCTTTTCACTTAAATTCTCCGATTTTTTAATTTAATAAGTTGCTAATATTGATGATATTATTTTGACTTAAAAACGCAACTGGTTTAATAATAGTCTTTTTTTTTGATAAAAAATGGCGTTTTATTTTATATTTGTAAGGGTTTTTGGTTGTCGTGAAGACGGGATTCCCGACCGAAGCCGGGGATGACAAATGCCATTGATTTTTATTGGCTAAATGCTACTATCAATTCTTAATTATTTAGGGATATATTGTTAACGATATAAATTCTTGGGGGAATTTTCGTGAATAAATTTATAAAAAGTTTATCTTTAACCGTTTTGTTTGTATTTTCATTTGCTTTTGCAAATCAAGTTGATGAATTGTATTATTCAAAATCAATATCTTTTGATTTGCCTAAAAATATAAAAGTTTCTTTTGATTTGGGAGCCGGACATGGCGATATCCTAGAACCGTTTCCTGAGGTTAAGTTAAATATAACTAAAGAAAAGTTAGATCAGACAAATACAACAAAAGAAGAATTTCATGTTAAAGAATTAACAAAAAAAATTGTTACGGATTTGGTTGTTAACAAAGCTACAGATTATTTAAATAATGGAAATTCAAATGCATTATCCAATTTACCACCAATTTTTTCTTGGTTAGCTAAAAGAATTTTAAAAAATGGGAAACTTTATCCGTTGGAAGTGTTTTTATTTAAAGCTTATTTATTATTTAGAATGCAAATTGAGCCGGGTTATGAAAGTTCTAAAAACGTAGAATATTTAGCATTGCTTTTAAAGCTGGCAATAAGCAAGCCATTAACCGGATTTGTTAATGTTGACAGTCAAAATGCATTAGAGCTTTTGGATAAAATACAAGATTATGTAGAGCCTGAATTTTTAGGTTTTTTAACAGAAATATTTCTTTCATATCAGGATAATTTCTCCGATTGTGATTTTAACAATATAAATATTGAATCGGATGAAAAAACAAAAGTCGGTTTTGTATTTGCAAATAAACAGATGGCCAAAGCTTGTTATGAGCTATTTAAATATAATACAGATTATGAAACTATAAGTGATTTTAAAAAACGTGTAGAAAATTTTATCCAAGAATATGTAATTCAAGCTGGTGATGTTTGGTCTGCTGTAACAAATTACAAAGTGGTTTCTTTTAATAATTTTAAGGAACACAAAAATAGCTCATTTAAATTTGTAGGATTTGAAGATTTTGGTGTTGATGTTTCTTATCCTGTTCTTGAAAAAAATGTTGAAGGTTTAAAAACTGTTAACAAAAATTTTAGTGTTTATTTGGATGAAAAATCTGATGATGAAAATTGGGTTTATTGTGTTGCTAAAAATGATAGCGGTTTAAATTATAAGATTATTAAATATTTTGTTGCTGCAATATTTAAAGCCGTAGATGAATATAAAAAAATAAACAGTTATGATGCTACAGAAATTTTAAATAAAATTGATCTTGATACTTTGAAAATGAATTATAAAAATTTTGAAGCAGCAAAAATTTCGTTGGAAAATAGTATAAGTAACATAGAAAAAGAGATAAAAGAAAAAGAAGAAAAAATTTCTTCCGGTTGGTTATGGAACAGCTGGTTTAAAGAAAAAAATCAAGAAGAGGTTGCTACTTTAAATAAAGAAAAAGAAATAAATGTAAAAAAACTTAATATTATAATTGCAAAAATGAATGAGCTTGATGCTACGATTTGTAATTATGATATTGATTCTTTTCTTGTAAAGGTTAAAGATAAATCTTTTTCAGAGGTT
This sequence comes from Candidatus Dependentiae bacterium, assembly GCA_018897535.1. Classification (NCBI taxonomy): domain Bacteria; species Candidatus Babelota bacterium. Next base: position 12,452 of record JAHIKO010000050.1, on the reverse strand, counting down.
TTAAAAATAGTTATTTTATCGGATGTTAGAATTGCAAAAATTATTAATAACATAATGTCCAAACCGGAATATAAAATAGTTAAAGATAATATTATTAAAAGAATGGGTTTAATTTTTTCAAATTCAAAATTGGTTCGTGAATATTGGAATTCAATAGAATATGTTTTGATTAATGCTTTTCCACTATTTGAAAGCGAAATTAAAGAATTCGGTAATAATTTGAATGTTAATTCAAATTTGAGCGAGCTGCTTATTGGGCTTGTTAAATAAAAAAAATTAGGTGGGGGCCTTTTAGGGATTGATGGGCTGCCATATGCGGCCCATTAGTTTTGTAAATTTCGAATATATTTATTATTTCTCATGACAAAATCTCTTTATTTGCTAAAATTTCATTGAGTATTGGGATGTCGTCTAGTGGCAGGACTGCGGATTCTGACTCCGCCAACAGAGGTTCGAATCCTCTCATCCCAGCCACCTACGCCAATTAATTTATCTTTCTTCTTGATTAAAATACCAAAATCTATAAATTCACATTCTTTATGATCATGCAAGATTTTATTTAATTTATGGGAGTTTTTTATGTTCAAATTAAAATCTATTTTCTTAGTATCTTTATTTTGCTTGTCCAATTCGCATGCTATGCAGGATTTATCCGGAAAAAGAGAACAGGATTTGTCGAGAAAAAAAGAAAATGAACCAAAGAATTCTAATCTTTTTCCTAATTTTTTTATAATTAATTGGAAAGAATTTGATAAATATCTTATACCTCCATTATTTGATAAATTTAAAAAAACAGTTAATTACGAAAATGATATTGAAAAAAATAAGCCTGAATTGAAAAAAGTAATTGACTTTGCTTATAAAAAATTAATAAAAGATTTTGAAAATTATTGTAATTATAACGGCTTATATCGTAGTGAAATTATAAATTTGAGTGAAGAATTATTACAACAATTTGTGGTTTTTATAAACGTTTTAAAAACGAACTCTGAAACATATGAATTAGAAAAAGTTTTTGTTGAAGGAAATAGGGAGACAAAAATAAAATATTCTGAATATAAAAGACTTAGAGTTGGGCAAGATGCTTACAATTTGATGATAAAAATTAAAGAACTTTACATTGATTATGGGTTGTTGAACGAAATTTAGGAATAGTATTATGAACATTAATAATATAAAAAATAAACTTGCAATGATTTTTTGTTTATCCATTCAAACTATTTTTGCCGCTGAAACTCAAACTTATAATATTGCAAATGAAATTAATAATTTAAAAACAAATGATGATTATGTTATAAAATATTTAGCTGCAAATAAAAACGTAAAATATTATTTAGATAAGATTGAACGTACAAAAATTATTACTGCAACTAATCATGATAAATTTGCAAAACGTAAATTCATAAGTGGAAGTTGGATTGAGGGTTTGCCAAGTGACTATGATAATTGTGTTTTTGTTGATAAAGATAAAGCACCGTTTTTAAATGCGATGGTCGAAGAATTGGCAGCCAAAGCTAATTTGGATAAACCTTATCTGTTTATATCTTTTTCTGATAACAAAGGTGATTCATATAATGCAGGAAATATGGTTTTTTCAAAAAAATTATCAAATATTACCATTGGTTATGAATTGGCAAAAAGTCTATCTGATGATGAGTTGAGAGCAGTTTTGGCTCATGAAATTGGTCATATTGTGTCTGATTCAAAAAAGATTTCTTTTATCGAAAAGTATTTAAGCTTGAATAATTTGACAATGTTATTTTCAGCAGATTTGGTAACAGCATTTGTTTTTGTGCCATTATTATTTACCAGACCAATTAATCGTTATAACTCTAAAGCCGCTATCTATATTAAGAGTATTGCAGTTTTAACACCATATGTTTTGAGTTTGATTGTATGGCTTGCAATAAGAAAACGATTGTCAAATTTAAAAGATGAAATAAATGCAGATAAATTTGCAATAGAAATTACAAAAGATCCAAAATCTTTTCTTGCTGCCATGATAAAAATGAAAAATGATATGACTGAACAACAAAATATTTTAACTCAGGATTGTGAACTTCTCAATAAAGAGCTTGAAAATTTAAAAAATACGCATAACAATATTGATCATGAATTATGCGAATCTATAGAAATACTTACGGATTCGATTGAAGCAAATAGAAAAACTATTTTTGAAGAAGATACCTCAGACCATCCATCTTTTAAGAGTCGAATAGAATTTGCTAATAAAGAGATTGAAAAATTAGAATTTACAAAACAAGCTTAAAAATAAGTAGCTATTAAAAAAAATAAGCGGGAATAAAAAGCCCGCTTATTTTTTTATAAAATTTAATTAATTTTTATTTATTTCTTTTTTTTACGAGAACTTCCGGTCTTGCAACCACCGGTAATTCTTCTTTTTTTACTTCAGGCATAGATATTTCAAGCTTTTTTATTTTTCTAAGATACCAAGCTTTTGCCATATTTGTTTCTTTTTCTATTCCGCAAATTACTACATCTCTTGGTACAAGAAAATCTGCCGTTTCAACTCCGGAAGCCGATATAACTTTTAAAAGAATAAATTCTTTATCTTGATATCTTGGAGATGTGTAGCTTTCATTTATAACTTCAAGTGCTTTTATATCTGCCAAGCTAAGCTGTGTTATTGAATCATCACTTTCTCTTCTAACTCCACCAATTTTACTATGGCCTGTAAAAGAAGCTTCTTTAAGTTCTGTAATATTTGATTCATCTGATAAAGATGCACTAATGATATTCTCACCTTCTTGAAGAGCTACATATTCAATTGCTTTTGTATCAGCTTCTTTTTTTGCTCCATCGGTAAAATTTGCGCAAATTAATGCAATTGTTATCAAAAATATTGCATGAAATAAATTTTTATATTTGTTCATTAACTTTCTCCCTTAAAAAATAGAAATATAACTTACATGAGTTGAAAGTTAGCAAATATGAAAAAAATCTACAATATATGAAATTTTTTTTGAAATATAGAAGAAAATCTACAATTTTTTTAATATTGCAGCAAATTCTTCGTCTGTTGCCATTTCGCCTTTTAAGATTGGACAATCTTTGCCTTGCCAATGTGATTGCATATTCATATTTTTTCTGGTAACTTTTTCAGCCATTTTCCGGTCGCTACCGAGTTGGCTCATAAAGAATTGAACACCGCCATCAAAGATTTCTTCACAAGATTTTACGCTTCCGTCCGGATTAACACAGTATAAACAGAATATTGAGGTTTCGTTTTTGAGTGCGAAATCTTCTTTTTTGTTCATTGGCATTCCGCATGATTCACAATATTTTTGCATGATTTTTTTCCTTTAGTGCTGGCCTGCCAGCCGTAGCCTCGTGCGACTTGTCCGCCATAGCTTTATGCGACGGCGGAAGTATGGTGGAGAGGGAGGGATTCGAACCCCCGATTCCTGTTCCCAGGAATAACGGTTTTCAAGACCGCCGCATTCAACCGCTCTGCCACCTCTCCAGATTAAGAATATTTCAATTTATTACTGGCAGTTTTCGCTAAATTTTTTTATTAATAAATTTAATCGTAATAAGCTGGCCTGCCCAGCTGAAGCTCGTCAGAGCGAAAGCTGGTGGAGAGAGAGGGATTCGAACCCTCGATTCCGGTTTCCCAGAATACTTACTTAGCAGGCAAGCGCTTTAGACCACTCAGCCATCTCTCCAAGTAATTATTACAAAATTTACTGGCCGTGCCATACGACCTGTGCGCCATAGCTTTATGCGTCGACGGAAGCTCGTTAGTGTTAAGTGGCTGGCCTGCCAGCCGTAGCCACGTAGGGCGTAGGCTGGTGCGCCCAAGAGGAGTCGAACCCCTAACCTCCAGATCCGTAGTCTGACGCTCTATCCAATTGAGCTATGGGCGCAATAAATAATCTTATACTCGCAATTGCTTGTCCGCCGTAGCCTTGGCGAAGGCCGGAAGCTACTTGTCCTACGAAGCTTTATGCGTAGTAGGATGGGCGCAGTATAAAATTTTGTAACAGCAATAATTTATATTTCAAAGTTTTAAAAAGATTTACTTGATATTATAAAAAATAATATATTATCTGGCAATGTTTAAGTATGCATTAATTAATAAATTTGCCAAAAGAGGGAGTTTAAAGTTGATAATTGAACTAACCGTGGTGCCAAATTCCGGTAAATTAAAGTTTTTCATAGATAAATCGGGTCTTTTGAAATGTTATTTAAAATCCAGTCCTGAAAAGGGTAGGGCGAATGAAGAATTGATTAAATTTATGGCAAAAAGTTTAAAAATACAACAAAGATCCATAACTATAATTTCGGGTCATACTTCGAGAAAAAAAAGAATAAAAATTGAGTTGGAAATAGATCAAAAAGAATTTTTGAATTTACTTGGTTTGTAATCAAAATTTTATGAGATTTTAATGAAAAATTATTATTGGAAGGGTATTGATATTTCGGGAAAAGAGCTATCAGGCTTTTTGCCGGCAAATAATTTTCAAGAATTAGCGTCAATTTTATTGCAAAAAAATATAGCAGTTTGTGAATTTTATGAAAAAAAAGATAAATTTATTTTTTTTAGTAAAAAAATAAATAATGAAGATAAAAAAAATTTATTTGAACAGCTGTATGCTTTGATATCCAGCGGAATAAATTTACTTGATGCATTAAATATTTTTTTAAATCAAATTGAGAATAAAAAATTTAAAAATATATTATTGGATGTAACTGAAAATATTAAAAATGGTGAAACTTTTTCTGCTTCTTTAAAAAAGTATTCAGATGTTTTTACAGCATCCGAAATTAATATTGTATCTGCAGGCGAGCATTTTGGCCAACTTGAATTTTCTTTAAAAACTTTATCGGACAATTTAAGTGATAAAATAGAATTACTAAAAAAAATAAAAAATTCCGCACTATTGCCAATAATTACATTAATTTTTTCTTTATTTCTTATTTTTGGAATTTTTATTTTTGTGCTCCCACAATTTCAGGATTTATTTAGTTCTTTTGATAAAGAGCTTCCGCCTTCAACCAAGTTGGTTTTTGATATTTCTAATTTTTTGCGATCAAGTAATGGTATAATATTTTTAATAATTTTATTTCTAATAATTTTATTTTCAAAACTATTAATTAAACTATCTTTTTTTAAAAAAATAAAAGATAAAATATTTTTTAACGTTTATATTTTTAAAACATATTTTATCTTTTATGATTTAGTTAATTTTTTTCAAATTTTATCAATGTTTTTAGCTTGCGGTATTGATCTTAAAAAATCTTTGGATTATTCAATAGATGTAATTGACAATTCTTATTTGAAAGAAAGATTATTGGCAAGTAAAAATTTAGTTATAAATGGCGAGCCATTTTTTATTGCTCTAAAAAAATATTGTAGTGATTTTATTCCGGAAAATATTATTGCATTTGTACATGTTGGTGAAAAAACCGGAAAGCTGAGCAATCTTCTTGAGCGCTCAGCTTTTTATTGTAAACAAATTTTAGAGCAAAATATAAAAAATCTGGTAACTATTTTTCAGCCTATATTATTAATTTTTATAGGATTAATAATTGTATTTTTAATGTTGTCTATCTATTTGCCAATATTTAATATGGCTGGAGTTTTCTAGCTATTTATTTTTTTCTATCGTTATTCCTGTTTCATCTTTATATACTAGATAATAATTATTATCTTTTCCAATTACTAAATAACCTGGAAGATTTTTACCAAGATTTGGTAATTCTATTATTTCTTTAATAGTTTTTTCATCAAAAAGATCTATTATAGAATTTTCACCCATACTGAAAAGATTTGAAAATCCGGATAATGCTATTACCGCAAATAAAAGTTGTAATTTTTTGTTCATATAAACTCCTGAAAAAATGGTATAAATTTTTATGTAAAAAGAATTTAATATCGCATTTGAGGAAAATAGTCAAATTTTGGTATCTAAAATATTGAAAAATTAATGAAAAATAGCTTGACTGTAATCGTTGTTTTGTTAGATTAAAAGCGTAATCTTAGACATTATTGATTGCCGAAGTGGCGAAACTGGTAGACGCGCGAGACTCAAAATCTCGTGGTGGTAACACTGTGTCGGTTCGAGTCCGACCTTCGGCACCAGCCGTCGCTCTGAAGAGCTATGGCTGGCAGGCCATACTTCGCCATAGTATAAAAATATAAATAAAAAACTTACGGCGGGCCATAAAAAACAATCAATAAAATATTTCTTAATTTAGTCTATGGAGATAGTCGTGTTTAGTTCCAATTGCATATTTTGTAAAATAATTCAAAAACAAATACCAAGTACAATCATAAAAGAAACTGAAGACTTAATGGTGATCAAAGATCTTTACCCCAAATCGCCTTATCACTATTTAATAATTCCTAAAAAACATATTGAAAATTTATGTGTGATAAAAGACGAAGAGCTTTTTATACTTTCAAAAATGGGACAAGTCGCTCGTGATTTATCAATAGAAATAGCAGCACAAAATAATCAATCTGAGCCGGTTGCGTTTAATTTGGTATCAAATAATGGTGCGAATGCCGGTCAATCCGTTTTTCATATGCATTGGCATTTTTTAGCAGGAAAAAATATTTATAAAGATGGGTTAAAACTGTGAGAAGACGCAATAATAAATTTTTACGATTTATTTATTTTCTTTTGCCGGTATTAGTTTTATTAATCTTAATTATTTCTTTTTTTGCATTCAAAAAACTTGTAAGTCCTTATGATTTAAAACTTAAAAATGGTAAACGATTATCTGTTGTTGCGGCGCAAATAAAAGAAGATTTATTTAAAAAATACGATATAACTCAGGTAAATTTTAATACTCAGGATGGCATTCGATTATCCGGCTATTTTGTAAAACGTAAATGGGCATCCGGAAATTTGATTCTTGCTCATGGATACCAAAGTTGTAAAGAGATGGTAAGTTCCATCATCGATTTGTTTCCAAATTACAATATTTTAATGTTTGATTTTAGAGGTCATGGTAAAAGCGAAGGTCGATTTAGAACTTTAGGTTGCCTTGAATATAAAGATATTTTTGCTGCAGTAGATTTTTTAAATGATACATCGGCGTCCAGAGGATTTTTCTCAAGAAATTTACCTGTATTTATCTTAGGAATATCTATGGGTGGAGCTGTCGCAATTGAGGCCTTAAAGAGGCGACCTGACTTGTGTAATGCTTTGGTTATTGATTCAGCATATGCAAATTTGACAGATGTAATATCAAGATCTTTTAAAGCTAAATCCGGATTACCATCAATTCCATTTGCTTATGTTGTAAAAAAGATGGTTAATTTTGCAGCTGATTGTGATATTGATGGTGTTAATGTTATAGAAGGTATCAATAATATTAAACAACCAATATTATTTATTCATGCATGTAAAGATAAAATCGTTGATATTAAAGATAGTATAGATATGTATTCATGCGCAAATGAAAAATCCAAAATTCTAATAACACCGGTATGCGAACATGGTTACATTTGTTCAACTTTTTCGGATCTATATTCTAAAAAAATTAATAAGTTTTTGAAAAAAAGCGTTGCTTAATCAAGGCTACTTAATTTAATTGCTTTTTCTAAGTAAGAATCATTAATGTGATCATTAATTTTTAGTTTTATATTTAGACTAAATTTTTCTATCATGTTTTTTACTTCATCAAGATTATCTTCTATTACTCGAAAATAGTATTTTAAAGAATCTCTTTTTCTTGATGCTTCGGTTCTATTATGAAATACGTTGTTTTCGTAAAGATATGTTCTGAACATATCGCGTTCTTTTTGCAATTTTTCCAACATATTTTTTAGTGATTTTAAATTAATTTTTTCGGTTATAAAATTGTTGAAATCAGAATAAAATTTTGTTTTAATTTGTCTGCATTCTTCAACTAATGCAAGCATGTTTTGATAATCGTAAACAGGTGCGTTTTCTAATTTTTTTACATATTTTAATTGATATTTATTAATTTGTTTGTCTTGTATATTTTCAACTTGATTTTGATCAGTTTTACTTGAATCGCTTTTTAAAAAATAAAAAGCCAGAGTAGAAAATATTATTGCTATTGACGCAATGTTTATTAAAATATTTTTATTCTTTAAAATACTCATGACTTATACTTTCATATAAAACCAACAACTCTCTAATACAAATAGTAAATTATTTCATTGTAAAAATCAAGAAAAATCTTTAAAAAATATAAAAAAATGTTATTTTTATTAAAAAAATGCATTTTTAATTTAATTTTTGGAGAATTCATGAATCTTATTGTTTTGATTTTGGGCATAATATCAACAATTTTAGCTGCAGCAAGTTTGTCTTATATTTCTATGGCAACAATGGTTGGCCCATGGATTGCTCCTGCAATAGTTCTTGCAAGTTCGATTGTTTTAAAATTACGAAAAAAACAAGATTCCGAATCAAATAAAATAAAAAATTTAGCAATAATACAAACAATTGGCTCTGTTGGTGGAATTGTTGGCGTCGGTATTGGTTTTTCATTGCCTACGCTGTATTTTTTGGATAAACAATTATTTGATAATTTGATTAAAAATCCAATATCTTTTTTTGTCTTTATTTTTTTTCTATGTATTGCTGCTGGTGGTTTTGGTATTTGGTTGGCACATGTTTTTGCCGATAAGCTTTTAGTTAAAGAAAAGTTATCGTTTCCGGTTAGTAAGCTAATTTATGAAATTATTACCTCTCAATCACACGGTAAGCAAGCAAAACAGCTTTTTTTGGGATTTTCTTCCAGTTGGATTATTTGTTTTTTTCGTGACGGTTTTCTTAGATTTAAAGGTTTTTTACCCAAAAATTTCTATGTATTTCCATATTTATTTGGAAAAGAGTTTGTTATTGCCACTATGCCTATGCTGCTCGCTATTGGCTATATTTCCGGCATGAGTATAGTTTTACCCCTATTTGTGGGATTACTTTCAAAATATCTAATATTATTGCCGTTAAACAATCATTCTTTGTATTTGCCATTTAAAATTTTTGATGTTTTTAATTTTGAAGATTTTGTTACGGCATTTGCTTCCGGATTGGTTGTTTCTGAGTTTTTATTGGGTTTGACAGGGCTACCAAAATTAATTTGGTCTAAAATTAAAAATTTTAATTTAGATTTTAATTTAATTAAAAATAAAAGTTTTAAAAACAATTTTAAATTTCTTTTTGATATTGAATTAATAATTACTTTATTTTTGAGCTTTGCATTTTTAACATATTTTAAATTTAGTTTTTTAAGTCAAATTTTACTTTTAATTTTTGTAGTTTTGGCAACATATCAATTGGTTTATATCGGCGGTAAAATTGGGCTTGTTACTTTCGGTCGATTTGCAACTTTTGTAATGCTTCCCATGATGCTTATTTTTAAACTTGATTATTTGCAAATTACATTATTGGTTGTTTTTTTTAATGTGTGTGCAGCCGTTGCTTCTGATTTATTATTTGATTACAAGGTTGGGCAGCTTTCCGGAATAGAATTTAAAAAGATTAAAAAATATCAGTGGATAGGTTTATTTTTTACTGCAATATCAATAGGATTATTTCTTTGGCTTTTATTTTCTACATTTCAAATTGGTTCACCTGAACTGTTTGCACAAAGAGGCAAAAGTAGGGCTCTTTTAATTCAATCATTAAATTTTGATATTAAAATTTTATTATTGGGATTTATTTATGGTTTGATATTAAAAAGATTAAAAATAAGTCCTACAATGGTTTTTGGTGGCATTTTAATGCCAAATAATTTAGTTATCGGTCTTTTAATTGGTGCTGTGTTTTCGTATTTTACAAAAAATAAAGAGAGTAAGTATTCTTTATGGTCCGGTGTTTTTGCAGGTGAGTCCATTTGGATTTTAATATCAATTTTGCTCAGATTTTTTTAAATTTACTCTTCGTTTTTTGTAAAATCGCATTCTTTATTTGGGCAACTTAAAGTAATATTACCTTCTTTATCTTTTCGTTTTAAAAGATATGGGCTTTTACATTTTGGACATTTTTCTTCTTTTACATCGCCCGGAATTACGAATTTACATTTTGGATAATTTGAGCAACCCCAAAAAGCGCCACGCTTACTTACTCGTTTTACGATTTTACCTTTACATTCGGGACATGGCATGGTCAAAGCTTCTTGATGGATATATTTACATTCTGGATATCCCGGACAGGCATAAAATGGACCGAATCGTCCTATTTTTTGAACTAAGTTTTTACCGCAATTAGGACATTTAATATTGGATTTTGTCGGTTCTTCCGTTTTTACAAGCTCAATATTTCCTTGTTCATCTTTTTTAAATTGCGATGTGAAATTACATGCCGGAAATTTTGAACAACCTAAAAATTCTCCGGCTTTTCCAAATCTTATGACCAGTGGTTCGCCACATTCAGGACATTTAATATTTGTTTTCAAAGCTTCTTTTTTAGTATCTTTTCCAAGCCAAGTGGCAAGATCTTTTTTAAATGGTTCGTAAAATTCGTTTAATACATCATCTCTTTTAATTTTGCCCTCAGCTATTTTATCAAGATCTTCTTCCATTTTTGCTGTAAATGATACGTTAATAATATCCGGTAGATGTTCGACCAACATTTTTATAACAGCTTTTCCAAGTTCTGTAGGAACAAATTTTTTCTGATCTTTATCAACATATTTTCTTTTTTGAATTGTAGAAATTATCGTAGCATAGGTACTTGGTCTTCCTACACCTTGTTTTTCCAATTCTTTTACCAATGAACTTTCATTATATCTTGGTGCAGGTTTTGTAAAATGTTGCTTAGGATCTAAATTTTCAAGAGATAAACTATCACTTTCTTTTATTCCTTTTGGAATAGTTAATTCGTCATCTTCAGGACTTTTTGCTTGATAAACTTTTAAAAAACCATCAAACACCAATGTTGATCCGGTTGCTTTAAATAGATAATCACCACCGTCTATTAGTACTTGTCGTTGAAAATATTGAGCCGGATTCATTTGGCATGCAACAAATCTTTGCCAAATAAGACCGTACAATTTTGCATGATCTTTAGATAAATATTGAGTGACTTTTTGTGGCGTAATTTCAACATCAATCGGTCTTATGGCTTCGTGTGCATCCTGGGCACCTTTTTTAGAATAAATATTTGCAACATTGGGTAAATAATCAGAACCAAATTTTTGCAAAATATAATCTCTTGAGCTATTTAATGCAGTATCGGACAATCTTAAAGAGTCCGTACGCATGTAAGTAATTAACGCTTCAGGTTTATCCGGATCCGATAATGGCAAACCTTCGTATAATTTTTGAGCAATTACCATGGTTTTTTCAACGGAAAAACCTAATTTATTGTAAGCATCCTGTTGTAATGTACTTGTCATAAATGGAGCGAGCGGGTTTCTGGCTTTTTTCTGCTCAGTAATTTTTTGAATTTTATAATTTTCTTTTTTTATTAATGCAACCGTTTTATCAACAATTTCTTTGTTGCTTAATTTAAATTCTTTATTTTTAATTTTAAAAAGTTCGGCGTCTATGGTTGAATCTTGAAATTTAAACTTTCCGGTTATTGTCCAATATTCTTCGGGTTTAAAATTTAAAATTTCTTCTTCTCTATTGCAAATTAAAAGTAGGGCGACAGATTGTACTCTACCGGCAGATAAACCCTTGGATAATTTTTTCCATAATATTGGAGAAACTTCATAACCTACCCAACGATCTAAAATTCTTCGAGCCTGTTGTGCTCTGACCATTTTCATATTTACTGTAGATTTGTCATCAATGGCGGCCAAAATTGCAGTTTTTGTTATTTCGTTAAATGTTATTCGATAAATTTTGGATTTGTCGCTAAAGACTTTTGCTATTTCTTGTCCTATATGCCAAGAAATAATTTCTCCCTCTCTATCAGGGTCGGAAGCCAAATATATTTCACCGGATCTACTTGCTTGTTTGCAAATTTCGGCAATAGTTTTGGCTTTGTCTTTTATAGGCACATATTCCAATTCTATATGATTGTCTTTTTCATCACGAGAAATTCCTAACTTTTTAGGTGGTAAATCTTTAACATGCCCAAATGTGGACATAATTTTAAAATCAGATCCTAAAAACTTAGAGATAGTTTTTATTTTTGCCGGAGACTCTACGATTAATAATTTTGTGTCATAATTCATATTCTTTGTATTTTTCTTTTTAATTCCCATGAAAAATCCCCTTTCCCACCCAAAAGAACTTTTACTAGTAAATATTTTATTTGTCAAATTAGTCAAACTTAATATTTACTATTTAGCCTATTTTTTATTATTAATATTAGTTAAAATAATTTCTATATGTCAAGAATTCTGTTTTTTGGTATTGCCATAAATTGTTTGATTGCTATAATCTGCATATTAAATTTAACCATATAAATAAAGGGGTGCATTATGTTTGGTGAGTTATTTATTAAATGGAAAGAGTCTTTAAGTTTTTATAGAAAAGATAGTTTTAAGCTTTT
>JAHIKO010000049.1 GCA_018897535.1 Candidatus Dependentiae bacterium | reverse complement strand
TTTTGTATCAAGTGTTGCCAAAATTGATCTTAATCCTGAAGAATTTGCAACTCCTGTAAGCACCGCCTGAATATCTTTTTCATCATTTAAAAGAGCTACAATTTTTGTGCCAATTTGGGAAATAACTTCATCATCTATACCGGATGGGCGTTGATCCACAACCAATAACGAAACATAATATTTACGCATCTCGCGTGCAATATTGCCAAATATTGTTTGTTTTGCTGCAATTGGATTTAAAAATTTGTGTGCCTCTTCAATTGTAATCATAAGTCTTACCGGCTCATCTTCTTTTTTTTGTGTAGATAAAAATTTTTCAGTTTTTTCTATATAAATTTTATGAATTTTTCTTGTAATAATATTTGCGACTAAAAGATAACAAAGCATTGATGTATTATTTCCAAATTCCAAAACTATATTTATATTTCTATCCAAATATGTAATAAGTTTTTCAATAACAGAATCTTTAATTATTTCTTTTTTTAGAAAATTAAATCGCTCAAGTCTTTTTAATTTTCTATACAAAGCGCCTATGGATTCAGCATGTGCTCCGACTGCAGCGGCAAACTCTTTTAAAGTTTCACCTTGATCCAAAAGAACCGACAACCAATCTCTTTTATATTTACCATAAATAAGATATGCCGCTTCCAGTGCTGTAGGATGTAAATTAAGTTCCGATTGCAAACTTGCAATATCTTCAACACTTATATCTTGATAACTTAAAAAAACTTCTACATCTGCAGCACATCCACGTTTTCGAGTCGAATCAGGATCAAGAGAAAATATGGCTACACGCTCTGGAAATAATGTTTTTAAACCTTTTACAAAAGATTGACCAACACCTTCCTTTCTTGCCTGAAAACCATATTCAGAGTGCATATCAAAAATTAAATTTACAGCACGTTCAGATTTTACAAGTCCTGCAAGAATTAAACGTGTAATAAAAGTTTTTCCGGTTCCGGTTTTTCCAAAAATACCATTACTTCTTTCTGTAAACAGATCCAAATTTATACAAACAGGAGTATTCATATCCAAAGGCGAACCGATATTAAAATATTTTTTATCTTCTTTTTCTTCACCAAAAATTAATGCTACATCTTTTGCGTTTGCATCAAAAACATCCGCAAAATGTGCAGGTATAGTTTTTACCGGCAACCTATTATTTTCTTTATCAAGCATTAACATTGGGCGTAAAGATACTTTTGTATAAATATCTCTTTGTTTTAAAATATCCAATAAAAGATTTTCATCTTCTTGCGGCGGAAAAAGTAATATTTCAGGATTTGTAACTTGTAATTCTAGATCTGTAATTAGAGAAAAAAATGTATAATTTTTTCCCTTTATGGAAACAAATTTACCTGTTTTTACATCTTCAAGATTGGAATTCGGATCAAGACGCATTACAAAACCTTCGCTTAACGATCCTGAAATTATATTTCCTAATCTTTTATTTGCCATGTAAAATCCAAATTTAATAATTTTTTTATTAGCTAAACAAAAGATATTAAATAAATAAATTTAATTAATTCAAGAAAATTAATTATTAGAAATTATAACGAAAGAAACTGCAAAATCTTTTTCATGAGAAATAGAAATATCAACATTTAATTTTGGTAATTTAACACCAAGTTTATCTTCAAAAGCAGAATAATTAATTTTAAGTATTGGCACACCCCATTCAGGTTTTATTACTTCAATATTTTTACAAGTAAATAAAAATAAAAATTCTTTTTTATTTAAATCTAGTTTTACAAGAGCAGCACTAAATGCTTTGTAAAATGCTTCTTTTGCTGCAAAGCGGGAAGCCAAAACAGATATATTTAATTTTTCTTTTATAAAAATATCTTGCAATTCTTGTTCAGTAAAAATTGTTAAAAATTGTTCTTTTGAAAAATTTATCCAAGAATTAAATCTAGAAATTTTAACTATATCTGTGCCAATACCTAAAATCATAAATTACTTTTAATCCCAAAGATAATCAGAATTTTCACGTAATAATTTTATAACTTCTTCAAAATTATCTTTATTTATAGGTAAAACACTTTCATCACTATTTCTATAAATAGGATATCTAATTTCAGAATTTTCCAATTCGCCAAAGACTTCATTTGAACCATTATTAATAGTTTTTAATAATTCATTTAATATTATTAATCCCATATTCTTGCTTGTGTTATTTTTAGATAATTTAATAACTTCTGCCAAGCGTGCTATAAATTCTAAATCTTCTTTTTC
>JAHIKO010000048.1 GCA_018897535.1 Candidatus Dependentiae bacterium | reverse complement strand
TCATCTTGTCTTTGAATTAAATCAGTTTTGCATTTAGGACATTTTCCGGATGCTATTTCCAGCATTGAAGTGTTATAAACCGCCTGACAGCTTTTATTTGGGCAGCATCTTCTATTTATCAATCGTTGAGTGATTTCTTCTTGAGGAATTTCCAATTTTACAACTCTGAATTTGTAATTTGGCATATCTTTTGAAATTATGTTAAGAATTTTTTGGGCTTGATATGCCGTTCTTGGACATCCATCTAAAATTATTGATTTTTCAGATTCTTTTTGTTCTAGAAGCCATTTTTTTACCATATTTATTGTTAAATCGTCCGGAACAAGTTGTCCTTTGTCGATATAACTTTTAAGTTCTTTACCTATTTCCGTTTGATTTGCTATATGTTGTCTGAATAAATCTCCGGTTGAAAGAACTATATAATTTAAATTTGTAGATACCTGCTGAGCTAATGTGCCTTTACCTGCACCGGGTGCGCTTAAAAAAGTAAAAATTGTTTTGTTTTTTAAATTCATATTTAAAACCTGTATAAAAAAAATCTTAAAATAAAAAATATATTATATTTAGTTATAAAATTTTATTACTATTTCGTCAAAAAATAGGCTCAAATTCTGATTTTTCCGGTTTATTTATATCCAATATTTTCGCAATTGTTACTGGTAATTGCGTGAGCCATACTTTTTGGGTTATAACTTTATTTTCAATGTTACCCTTTTGATAGATTGTTAGTGGAACATGCGTATTGCATTCATATCCGGATTTATGTCCCGCTCCAAATTTATAATTTGATATATCTGAATATTCATTTGGAATTATGAATACTTGTCCTGATCTGCCTATATAAACTTGTTGTTTGTAAAAGTTTAAAATAGAATCAAAATCATATTTATTATTTATTAATTCATCTGTTGTGACAACTTTGCTTATTCCTTTTTTATTTAAAACTATTTTTTTTATATCTGAATATATCGATTCTTTTGTTTTTGTATCAAGATTGTTAAATTTTTTCATATCAAAATATAATTGAGAAGCTTCAAAATCTGTTACTAAATTTTTAATATTATATTTTTTATTTATATGTTTATTAATTTTATGCAGCATTTCAGAGGAATTTATTCGATATGCCGGTAAATTTTTTTCTTTATTTAATTCTACCAAAGGTTGGACTCCATGATCTGCAGTTAATACAAATAAAATATCTTCTTCATCAATATTTTGATATAGCGAATCTAAAAAATTTTTAATTTGTTTATCAAGATGATATATCATATCGGTTACTTCCATACCGTTCGGTCCATAAATATGACCTAAGTGATCAAGTGGCGAGAGTGAAATCCACAAAAGCATATTGTTGTCTTCATGTAAGTTATTATCGATACAATTTTTTGCAAAATCCAATAATACTTTATTTGCCAATGGTGATTTTATAAATCTGGAATAATTTTTTATATCAGGTTTATTTTTTTTACCAATTTTATCTGTTGGTTCATCAAGTCTTTTCTTTGAAATAAGTGATTTATGATAAGTTGAATGTATATAATAACTATTTTTATTAAAATCGATATCCGGTAAATTGTATTTTTTACTTTTTTTAGGATATGCCCTTCTCCATATATTATTTTCTATTGTTTTATCTAGATTATACTTTTCATTAAAGTCTTTTACCCAGTTTGGTAGTTGATTAAAAAATGCTTTTGACGTTGTAAATATACCTAGCTTGTCATCAAACCATATCGGTTTTCCTGTTTTACCGGACATGCCTATTGCAGCCCTTGATTTGTATGATATGGAAAATGTTAAATCATTTGGGTATTTTTTTACAAATTCATCTGTAAGCCCATTACACATAATATTTTTTGTACTATATCCATAGTCTAATATTTTATTGTTTGGGCCAAAAACTGAACTTTCGGGTGAATCATCTTTACATGCATTTACCTTTTTTCCATTTTCTATCCAAGAATTTGCAATTATTCCATGATTTTTGGCGAGTGTTCCTGTATTTAAAGCATTATGCCCTGTTGCTGTTGCCGGAACGCCATGAGCATGGTGCGCATTTGTAAAATATACTCCGTGTTCTTTTAAATCTTTGAATGCATACTCAAAATTTGGACCAAGTTTTTCCATATAACTGTATGCAAATTGATCAATTACCATAATTATTGTTAATTTTGGAATTGAAAAAATATTTAAAAATAAAACAAAATTTAAGAAAAAAAATATTTTTGTAATAAATTTGAACTTCATTACTGCTCCCCCCAGGATTTTGTTAATTGTTTTTTAATATATACAAATATATTTTATTAAAAAATTAGGGTATAAATATAGTTTTTTTAAAAAAAAGCTAAAGATTGCTTTGGGGTTGTTGAATTTTATAAAATACAATAAATGTTTAAATCTTTTTAATTATTTATAAATAGAGGTTGAAAAATGAACTTTTTGAAAAATTTAAAACGTATTCTTAGTATATGTCTTTTTATTTTGTTTATGTCGGTTTCGCTTGGATTTACGCAAGATTTTATTTGGTTTGTTGCGCCATATCAAAATAATCTTTATTTAAAGATTATAGATATGCGAGATAATTGTACCAAACAAAATTTAAATTTAGATAATTTTCGTCGATATGAACCTCAAAACAGTTCAATAGTAGTTTATTCAAAAGAAATTGGAAGATATAATAATGTATGGGAAGTAGATCAAGATTTGCAAGATATTCAAGTTAATCAAGATATAATGATTACACAAAATAATTTAACAGATTTAGTTAATCAAAAACTAAATAGCAATACTCCGGTCTATTTTTTTAGTGATATTCAGGGACAATATCTTTCAAGCGGTAAAGATGTTAAAGCGTTTACAGAAGGCAAAAGAGGTTCAGCAGCACCATTTTTGCGCGATTTATTGAATAACATTTTAAATGGTCAAAAAGCCACATTTATTAGTGTTGGTGATATTGTTTCCAATACATGTGAAAAATCCGGAAGGGGTTCCAGTCGAAATTATGGGTTGGAATGGAAGAAAATATTTTTAACAATGTATGATGTACTTAATGGTTCAATTTTGACATCTGCTATGGGTTTGCCACATGATATAGGCGCTTTAGAGGGTATAATGAAGCCTAGCTATAATGTAAATTCTTTTTATCCATTATTTAATTCTATTTTTAATAATCCGGATGTTCCTGAAAGCACCCAATCGGTTGTAAAACCTATTGTACAAATTAGACAGACAAAAAATGCTTTTATTAAAGATCGCATGTATTATTTGAACTTACCAATTTCTACGGAAGAACTTGGAAAAAAATATAATTTTAGTATAGATAATGATTTTGAAACTGAAATTATTGCTATGATTAATACTGCAAACGCAGCAAAGCAACAGGGTAACGTTGATTTTATTGTTGCATATTTTCATTTGCCTTTTTATACGCATTATAGATACCAACATCCCGGAATGATAAATATATTGAACGATGACTCGTTCTATATAAAACATATTAAAGATATAGATGTTTCACAATTAAATAACATTACTAATGCAATTTTGGATTCACAAATTGATGTGTGTATTTCCGGTCATAATCATACATATGAGCATGATACTATTCAAAAAAATGGCGAATTGGGTTTGATTCATTCATATATAATTGGTACCGGAACTGATCAAAGGCCTATAAAATACTCAAAAAAAATAAATCTTAAACGATCAGAAGATTTTCAAGACATTAAGGCAGAAATACGAGGATGCAATAATCTTGATAGCCGTAGAACTTTAGAAACACGCAATGAACTTTGGCAAAGTGTAGAAGGTGAAGGAACGATGGCTACCATTAAAACTGAAAAAATAAAAGGTATTTTTGGTGGTGAATTTGCATATTTGCCCTCGTTTTTTAAGGCTTACAGAACTGCGGTTGAAGGAGAACCTGTAAGATTACATTTGGAATTTACCGGATTCGATTATGATAAGAATCAAATAGAAATTTTAGATAATTTGGTTTTAGATTTACAGCAAAAGCGTGATTAATTAATCACGCTTTTGCTTATCGCCAGCATAATTTTTGGGTAACCCTTTTGTATGTTTAATTCTATTTTTACGATAATCTAGACCCTTTAAGTTTATTAAATCACTTAAATCCAGATGCTCAATATCGTTATTGTATATATTTAAATAAGTGATTTTTTCTTTGGTGTTATCACTTAAATTATCTAAAAAATAATTAAAACCTAAATCATTAAGTCTCATATTGGATAGATCAACTTTTAGTTCATAATCTTCAGATTTTTTTAGTTCTTCTATTTTTTTATTCAATTCAATTAAATTTGTTACCATTTTTGAAAACATATTTATTGCGGTTACATTTTGAATGACAAGAGCAAATTTTTTTTGTAACGAATAAATTAAATCGCCTTCATTAAATTCTTCGTTAAAATAAGTTGCTGCTATATTTGTTTCAGTTTTTATCTTATCAAAATATTGTATGAGTTTATTGGTTAATTCTTCCAATGATAGATGGCAAAAATCTTCAGGATTTGTAGTATAAATTAAAAATTTTTCGCTTCTTTCTTTTTCGTACCAGTGGTCATTGTCATAAACTCTATTAATTGTATGGGTTAATAGTAAATTAATAGAATTTGTTAATTCGAGAAAAAATTTGGTTAAATTTTCTAAAGAATCTTTTTCAGTATCTATATTTTTTAATACTTGAATTATATCAAGTAGATAAGAATTGACGTTATTAAAAGATTTGCAATTATAAGATATTTCTTTATTAATCTCGCTCATAAGTAAATAAAAATTTTTAGATAAGTTTATATCTTGGGAATTTTCGAGATTCATAGAAAAAGTTTTGAAAGTTAAAAAGACAAATAGCATAATCAGTGTAATATATTTTGATTTCATAATGACCCCTTAGAATTATGGGTTATTAATTCTTTATGAATATGCTTATCTTAAATCTTAATGTCAATAAATATTAAGTGTGATTATTTTTTTTAATTGACTTATATTTTACAAAAAAATTAAATTAAAAAAAGTTTTGGTATTAGTTTTAGGTTATTTTACGGGAGAGATGTAAATGTTTAAATCAAAAAACTTTTTGCTTTTTGCTTTTATTATTTTAGGGCTTGGTCTTCAGGTTGGATGTGGTAAAAAATCTGAAAAGAAAAATGAACCGGCAAAAAAAGAGCAGGTTCAGCCTAAAAAAAATAAAAAAATGACAAAAGAACAAAAACGAAATAAAAAACAAAAAAAGACAAGAATTGAAAAGAAAAAATGTAATAAGAATGCAAAATGCAATGTTTGTGGAAAAAAGTGTAAAAATTGTAAATGTAAAGTTTGTAAATGTCCAAAAAATAACTACAAATAAATTGTCTAATGCAAATAAAAAGAGCCTCAAATTTTTGAGGCTCTTTTATTTTAAAATAATTTTATTGACCGCAGCATTTTTTATATTTTTTGCCGGATCCGCATGGACATGGATCGTTGCGTCCAATTTTTTCTTCATCATGTTTTACGGTTTTATTATTGTTACTTTCAATTCTTGTCTTTTTTTG